>NZ_JBNUPN010000003.1:0-97297 GCF_050409405.1 Facklamia sp. P13069
TAAAACGAGGCGATTGGCTAAGCAAAATAGCTAATATGCATGGGATTACGGTTGCGCAATTGAAGTCTTGGAATAATCTAAGAAGTGACTTAATTCATCCAGGCAATGTTTTGATTGTGGCAAAAGGTGAAGCATCAAGTCCAGCACCAACACCAGAAAAGCCGGCTGAACCAACACCAGAAAAACCAAGCACACCGACAGTAAGCAAAACTTATACGGTAAAACGAGGCGATTGGCTAAGCAAAATAGCTAATATGCATGGGATTACGGTTGCACAATTGAAGTCTTGGAATAATTTAAAATCAAATTATATTTACACAGGGGATATTTTATATGTTTCTCAACCAAATTTAACATCGAATCTGAATCCCTCCAAGCCAGATAGTAATACTCAAGTTGCAGTAAAAACTTATGTCGTTCAAAATGGCGATTCTTTATATTCAGTCGCTAAAAAATTTGGAGTCTCTGTTTCCAATTTAAAGAAATGGAATGAAATGACTTCCAATACTCTTTATGCTGGATATACTTTAATAGTGAATAATGCCCAACCTGCCTCTCCGATTGTACAAATTGAAGATCAAGGTAAACAATATAGGGAAAATCAATCAGTAAAGCATACACCTTATGAGTACAGTTACCACATTGTTCAAGAGGGAGATAGTATAGAAACAATTTCTTGGCAGCATGAAATGAAAGTTAGCGAATTGAAAAAAATTAATAATTTAACTTCTAATCGCTTAAGTGTCGGTCAAAAAATTCTTATTTCTAAAGTCCCAACTCAAGAAAAAGTTAATGTTGAACCGAATGAGGTAAGTAATGCCAATGTTGAGCGTTTATTAGATATTGCAAGAAGTTATCTGGGAGTTCCTAAATACTCACCCGAACATCGTGCGTTAGTCGATGCTTATAATCGGATTTATCCAAAACCGGTTGGTTACAGCTTGACGTATGATGATGATTGGTGTGATGCTTTTGTAACTCACATCGCAGATGAGGCCGGCCTTTCTCACTTAACTGGGCGAGAAGTAGGTGTTGAACGTCATAAAAACATTGTGAAGAATAAAGGAATTTGGATGGGGCTTACCAAGCCCAAGGCTGGAGATATTGTCTTCTTCAACTGGGATGGTTATCGTAACGGTTGGGGGCATCATATTGGAATCGTAGAGTCTTATAATAATGGATTAATTACAACTTTCGAAGGAAATACCAGAGTGAATGATTCCAAACTAATGGTCGCTCGCAAAGAGTTTGCATGGGATAGTATCTACATTCAAGGTTATGGACGTCCACGTTATTAAACATAAACTATTAAAAAGGTTGAACGTTGATAGACGTCCAACCTTTTTTACTTTGAATGACTATTATTACAATCTTTGAGAAGCTATTAAGATTATATTTCAATTTTAGATATATGTTTCTTCATTTATAATTGAATTGCAAAACATTCAATTAAATTATAAATGAAGAACTCCTAATGAAAGGTAATTTGTTGAAATCAAGTATAATAACTATTTCTATGTCAGCACTTGCTGCCGTTTCAGTCTCAAGTCTTGCGCCCAACAATTCCATCTATGCTCAAGAAAGCAATGTTTTATACGGAGCTACACAGTAAAAGCGGGTGATGCCAAATATCGCATTGCAATTAACCATGGCATGACGATGGATGAATTGGAAGAGTAAAATGGCTTAATAAGTAATTTAATCCATCCAGGTGATGTCTTAAAGGTACGCATTAAAGACAAGAAAGAACTTGAAAATAATCCAGTAGAAGAAGCAGAGACTAAAAACCTAGAGGATAATTCGAGACCTTTAGCTGATGAAATTGCAACAATCGGTCAATCAATAATCTGTGTATCTAAGGCGAAAACCTATATTGTTCGTCGAGGTGATCGGTTAGGCAAAATAGCTAATATGCACGCTTTATCATGATCGCTCTGTAGATGTCCCAAGATATTCAACTCTACCATATCATACCAATGAAAAGATCGTTGAAGGCAAGCGCTTAGCTGATAGTATTCAGAACTCATTAGTAGCTACAATTGGGGGGCTAGCTAGTCAAGGAATACACCCTCAAAACCTTCACGTGACACCTACTACAGACATGCCTGCAGCTTTAGTGGATCTTGGCTTTATGGATAATCCTACCGAATTGAAAAAAACTGACTGATTCCGTTTATCAAGCTAAATTAGTTGAGGGATTGATTAATGGTATTAATACTTACTTTAATGACTAAATAAAAATAAGACTTTGCAAATCATATTTGATTTTGCGAAGTCTTTTTATTTTAAAAACCACCTGAATTTTCAGGTGGTTCTCTTTTTAAATTATTTATGACTAATTCCAGGACTTGTCATTTTTTCTGGAGCTAAAATACTTTCTAATTCTTCTTCATCTAGTATCTCTTCAGATAAGATGATATCTCTAACACGTTCATTGTTATTGAGTGCCCGTTTGGCAATTTCGGCAGCCTTCTGATAGCCAATATGAGGTACTAGGGCAGTAATCGTTCCGACACTTTGATCAACAAGTTCTTGACAACGTTCAGGATTAGCAGTGATGTCGGCAATACAATTATCAATAAAGGTCGCAATGCCATTTTGAAGAATTTTAATTGACTCAAAGAGTGAATAGAAAATGACAGGTTCAAAGGCATTCAATTCCAATTGTCCAGCCTCGACTGACATGGCGATTGTAGTGTCATTACCAACAACTCGATAAGCAATTTGACTCACTACTTCAGGAATAACAGGGTTTACCTTACCTGGCATAATAGAAGAGCCGTTTTGCTTTTTAGGTAGGTTAATTTCGTTAAAACCTGTTTTTGGTCCTGAAGACATCAAACGTAAGTCGTTAGCAATTTTTGAAAGACTAAGAGCGAATGTTCTTAGAACACCTGAAACAGCTGAAAACGAATCAATGTGCTGTGTGCCATCTACTAAGTCTTCGCTTTGTTGTAATGAAAGGTCGGTAATTTCAGCTAGAGTAGGAACAATTTGTTCGACATATTCCACATCCGCATTCAAACCAGTCCCAATAGCAGTTGCTCCCATGTTTACTACTAACATCTCTTCAATTACTTGAGTAAGTCTTTGATGAGAGCGACGCACTGCGCTGGCATAGGCTTTAAATTCTTGTCCTAAACGAATTGGGATGGCATCTTGCATTTGAGTACGGCCCATTTTGATGACATCGTTAAATTCTGAGGACTTTTTAGTAAGTGTTTTTTCTAAACGCTCTATTTCTTTAAGAAGGCCTTGAGATAGTTGATAAATCGTCAATTTACCTGCAGTTGGGATGACATCATTGGTAGATTGGCCATAATTCACATGGTCATTAGGGTGAACAGGATTATATTTACCTTTTTCTTTGCCTAGGATTTCATTGGCGCGATTCGCAACAACTTCGTTAATATTCATATTCATAGAAGTCCCTGCGCCACCTTGGATAGGGTCTACAATAAATTCTTGGTCTAATTCGCCTGTAAGAACTTCCTCACAAGCTTTAATGATTGCTTGCATAATTTCTTCACTGATAAGTCCCAGCTTACCATTTGTCATGGCGGAAGCTTTCTTAATATAAGCCAGGCTTTGGATAAAAATAGGATCTAGTAATTGTCCAGTAATAGGGAAATTTTCTTTTGCTCGGATAGACTGAACACCATAATAGGCAGTTTCCGGCACTTGATGAGAACCAATCGAATCATATTCTTCTCTAAATTCCTTGTTTTCAGAGTTTTTCATGGAATGCCTCCTAAAGTATTAGTATTTCTTGTTCATTATATAATGAAAGGGCTTTAACTTCAACATGGATTGAGTTATACTGGATATAACATAAATTTTATAAAGGGGTGCGGTAATGTTTCATGGAAAAGAATATGTTATGACCGTTTTTGAAGAGCAATCCTTTTCAAAAGCATCAGAACGTCTATTTGTCTCTCAACCCTCACTAAGTGCAAATGTTAAGCGGATTGAGAAACGTTTGGGTCATGATATCTTTGATCGATCCACTATACCGATCAAATTAACCGAATTTGGGGTGGAGTATATTCGTAATGCCAAGGAAATCCAACGAATAGAAGAAGATTTTCAGCAATATATTTCGAAGGTCGATAATTTACAGTATGGACGCATTGCTATTGGGGGAACAAGCCTCTTTGCTTCAATGATTTTACCCAAGTTAATGGCTAAGTTTAATGAGATTTATCCTGAAATTCAAATTGATTTATTTGAAGAAACATCAAGTAAACTAATCGCTTTATTGCACGAAGGAGAAATTGATTTACTACTTGATAACACTTTTTTAGATAGTCGTTACTATGATCATTATCAGTTTGTAACGGAATCTTTACTCTTAGCGGTTCCCGAAAAGTTTGAAGTGAATGACTTATTACAGGATTATCAGCTAAGTCTAGAAGTAATTAAAGCGCATGCTTCAGATTCTCTCAGTCTCCCGCTAAAATATTTGAAGGAATTTAAGGATGCACCCTTTGCTTTTTTGAAAGTAACCAATGATACTGGAGCTAGAGCAAGAACAATTTGTCAAGAAGCTCACTTTATTCCTAATATCGCTTTTGAAGTAGAGCAGCAATTAACGGCGTATAATATTTCTTCATCAGGTATCGCCGTTTCCTTCATTGGAGAAGCCTTGATCCAACATATTAGTCATACTGACCAAGTTAAATACTATCGTTTAGAGAGTGAAAATGCTAAACGACCGGTTAATTTCTATTGGAAGAGAGACCGCTATCAATCAAAAGCCGTCACTGCTTTTTTAGATATTTTGAGGGAAAAGTAAAATATTTTTTGTAAAGGGTTTCATTTTAGAACTTAGAGTGTATAATTGGTGATATAAGCTAAATGTTATATATTTTAAAAGGAGGAAGGCTTGTGAAAGTTAGAATTGAGCATGATTCGCTTGGAGAAATTCAGGTTCCAGCAGATAGGTATTGGGGGGCAGTGACGCAGCGATCTTATCAAAATTTTGAGATTGGTAGTGAAAAAATGCCTCGGGATGTTATTTGCGCCATTGCTTTAGTTAAAAAAGCGGCCGCAACTGCCAACCAGGCTTTAGGCGTACTCGATCAAGAACGCTCAGAACTGATTCAGCAGGTTTGTAACGAAATTTTAGCAGGCGATTTAGATGAACATTTCCCATTAATTGTTTGGCAAACAGGCTCAGGCACTCAATCTAATATGAATGTCAATGAAGTAGTTGCCAATCGTGGAAACGAGCTTGTAGGTAAACAATTACTTCATCCAAATGATCATGTCAATAAGTCTCAGTCTTCGAATGATGTTTTTCCAACAGCCATGCATTTGGCCGCATTAGTAAAAATCCATTCGCAATTGTTTCCAGTACTAGATCATATCATGGATACTTTAAGCATGATGGAAGAAAAGTACCGCCATGTTGTTAAAAATGGAAGAACCCACTTACAGGATGCTACACCCGTTACCTTTGGACAAGAAGTCAGCGGGTGGTTGTCATCGATTAAACAATCCAAAAGGATGATTGACTTAAGTTTACAACCTCTTTATGAAGTGGCATTAGGGGGAACAGCAGTCGGAACAGGCCTCAACACACCAGAAGGTTATGCTGAAAAAGTAGCACAAGTCTTAGCTGAAATAACGGATTTACCAATAGTTACTTCATCAAATAAATTTCATTCTCTAGCGAGCAAAGACGAATTAGTCTTTACACATGGGGCACTAGCAGCCTTGGCAAGCGATATGATGAAAATCGCTAATGACGTCCGTTGGCTAGCTTCCGGACCACGCAGTGGTATTGGGGAGATTACTTTACCAACCAATGAACCGGGCTCTTCTATCATGCCTGGAAAAGTGAATCCCACTCAATGTGAAGCATTAACAATGGTGGCAGCTCAAGTGATGGCTAATGATAGTTTAATGAGCTTGGCTAATTCACAAGGGAACTTTGAATTGAATGTCTATATGCCAGTGATGATTTATAACTTTATTCAATCCGTTCAATTGTTATCTGATGCGATTGCTTCATTTGATCATAAGTGTTTAGTAGGAATTGAAGTGAATGAAGGTCGTATGAAAGAACTAGTTGATCAATCGCTTATGCTTGTGACTAAGTTAAATACACATATCGGTTATGAGAAAGCGGCTGAGATTGCTAAAAAAGCTTTCAAAGAAGACACTACACTTAAAGAAGCCTGCTTAGCTCTAGGCTATCTAGAAGCAGAAGAGTTTGATCGTTTAGTTGATCCGTCTACAATGGTCTAATTAGAAAGGAAGTTAAAATGGATATTTTTGAAAAATCTTTAAAATTACATTATGATGTAGCTGGTAAAATTGAAGTAAATAGTCGTGTGAATATCGACACAGCTGAAGATTTATCTTTAGCTTACTCTCCAGGAGTAGCTGAACCTTGTCGTGTGATAGCTAAAGATTATGAAGAATCTTTTAAATTAACGCGTCGTAACAATCTAGTAGCAGTTGTAACAAATGGGACAGCGGTTTTAGGTTTGGGAGATATTGGTCCAGCAGCTGGCATGCCAGTCATGGAAGGCAAATGTGCCCTATTCAAACGCTTTGCCGATGTGGACGCTTTCCCAATATGTGTGGATAGCAAAAACGTTGATGAAATCGTTGATACAATCGCTATGATTTCTAAAAGTTTTGGCGGGATTAATCTTGAAGATATCTCAGCACCCACTTGTTTTGAGATTGAAGCTAAGCTAAAAGAACGCACTGACATTCCTGTTTTCCACGACGATCAACACGGTACAGCTATTGTAACAGCAGCAGCTTTGATTAATGCTATTAAACTAACCAAAAAACCTATGGGTAAATTGAAAATGGTTATTAACGGTGCAGGAGCGGCAGGAATTGCCATTGCCAAATTATTAATTCAAATGAATTTTGGCGAAATCATTATGGTAGATCGTAAAGGGATTATTTGTGATGGGAATCCAGATTTAGATCCAGCAAAAGCAGCTATTGCAAAATTGACAAATTCTAGTAAAATGCAAGGTGAACTAGCGGATGCATTGAAAGGAGCAGATGTCTTAATTGGCGTTTCTGCCCCAGATGTTGTGAGTAAAGAAATGGTAAAATCTATGAATGAACCATTAATTTTTGCTATGGCAAATCCGGTTCCTGAAATTATGCCTGAAGATGCAATCGCAGCAGGTGCTAAAGTAGTTGGAACGGGCAGATCAGATTACCCAAATCAAATTAATAATGTTTTAGCTTTTCCAGGAATATTTAAAGGAGCTTTATCAGTGCGTGCAAAAGAAATTACTGATAAAATGAAGGAAAGAGCAGCTATCGCAATTGCAGAAATGGTAGCTGAAGAAGACTTACGCCCGGACAATATCATTGTCTCACCCCTAGCGGATGGAGTGGCAGATGCTGTAGCTAAAGCTGTAGCAGATTGTGCAGTTGAAGAAGGTGTCGCTAGAATTTAGGGGTTCGTTTAATAAATCAAAGGAGTCGGTTAGCACCCTGCTGATTGACTCTTTTACTTATAGGAGTGTTTAAGATTGAAGCAAAAGATTAATAACAGGGATTTTCTAACGCATGGCCCTATGTGGAAAGTTATCTTAACAATTTCGGCCCCCTTAATGATTAATAATTTGGTACGTACCTTTTATACTGTGGCAGACGGTTTATTTTTGGCTCAACTTTCCGCTGAGGATTTTGCAGCCTCTGCTTTTTCGTGGCCTTTAAACTTTTTTTTTATTTCACTAGGCATGGGAATAGGAGTAGCAGCCACAGCTCTTTTATCAAACTTTTTAGGGTCTAAACAGTATGAACGAGTTCAAGTATATGTAGATAATACCTTGCTGTTGACATTAAGTCTGGGTATTGTTCTTGCTTTCTTAGGTTATCTAGCAACTCCTTGGATGCTGTCAGTTATGGGCGGAAGCGGAAGTTTTTTAGACAAATCAATTATTTATTTTAAAATAAGTTTTATTGGTCTTGCCTTTGATTTTGCTTACTTCACCTACCAGGCCATCTTAAATGCTCAAGGGAACACCAAAATTATGACGGCTATTTCTGCTATTTCGATGACAATCAATATTATATTAGATCCTATATTTATTTATGACAAAGTCCCAATACTTAATATTCCTGGTTTAGGTTGGGGAATAGCAGGTGCTGCTTGGGCTACTGTTGTATCTAAGATTGTATTAATTGTGCTAGCTATTTATGTGGTTAGCCAACAATCTAGAATTCAACCTCAATTGAAGGGGATTCGCTTTGATTGGCCAACCAGTCAACATATTATGAAATTGGCTTTACCATCTTTCTTAGGTTATGGGGGGTCTTCATTAGGATTTACGGTTATGAACGCTTTGATTACCTCATACGGAACAAATACACTGGCAGCTTTTTCTATGGTTAATCGTATTTCAGATATTGTGATGCAACCGCAAATGGGAGTAGGGATGGCACTTACTTCAATCGTTGGTCAAAATATGGGAGCCAAACTCTATACTCGCGCCAATCAAATTTTTAAACGAGCTATTATTTTCATTTTGTTTATGTCGGTAATCTCTTCTGCTTTGATGATTCTTTTCCAACAACCGATTTTAAGTATCTTCATTAAAGAATCAGCAGATAGCGACCTCTGGATGCAAGCCAAAGAGTACCTAGCTTATACAGCTTTCATTATTTTCTTTATGGGTTTATTTGCTGCCCTCAATGGTTTTTTCCAAGGCTGTGGTCAAACCAAATATTCTATGTTAATGACCTTGGGACGTTTATGGTTTATCCGTGTACCAATTGTCATGTACCTGCGTTACTTTACAGACTTAGGATCGACAGGTATTTGGATTTCTATGCTGGTTTCTAATATGTTGATTGTAGTATGGGGCTTCTATATCTATCGTAAAAAAGATTGGAAGACCTTGGTACAAAGGCAGATAGGTTAGTCTAAAAACTTAAGCAAAAATTAAAAGTGTAGGTGAAATTTTCACCTACACTTTTAATTTTTAATTATATCAGGCCATGCATCTGAATGAGTTGAACAATTTTTTGATAAGAGGCTATATCTGCTGCAGTTGCATAATTCTTACCCAAATCAAACTTTAAACAAGTTTCTTTACAGTTAGCAAAGATATCAGACATAATTGCTTGTAGTTTGTGATCGACATCTTCAAAAGACCACTGGAGACGCATTGCGTTTTGTGACATTTCTAAACCAGAAACAACCACTCCTCCCGCATTAGCTGCTTTAGCTGGAGCCCAAATAAAATCTTTACTCTGGTTGAACACCTCAATAGCTTCCGACATGCATGGCATATTGGCACCTTCAGCTAAAAAACGCACACCATTAGCGATTAAGTTTCTGGCTTGATGAGCATTTATTTCATTTTGTGTGGCACAAGGTAGGGCAATATCTGCTGCAATTTGACGCGACCAGATTGAGTCTTGTGAATAAGAAGCATGAGGGAACTCTTGAGTGTAAATAGATAGGTCTTTCTTATGGTGCGCAAGAATATCTTCTAAGTGATTAATATTGATGCCTCTTGGATCATAAAGTGATCCTTGACTGTTGGATACAGCTAATACCATTCCACCTAATTGCATAACCTTTTTGATAGCATTTAAACCAACATTTCCAAGCCCTGAGATCATAAAGCGTTTTTGTGATATTTGTTCCTTCTCTTCATTTAACATGGCTTGAAGGAAATAGATGAGACCGTACCCAGTGGCTTCTTCTCGACCAAGTGATCCATTAGCCAAGATAGGTTTTCCAGTCAAGCTTCCTAGCTCAACCCCCTTAAGGCGTTTATATTGGCCATACATATAACCAATTTCACGCTTTCCAACGCCGATATCACCGGCAGGAACATCTATTTTTTCATTAATATGTTTAGCTAGTTCAGTCATATAGGATTGACAAAAGCGCATAATCTCTTGATCAGATTTACCACGTGTTGAAAAATCACTTCCTCCTTTACCACCTCCCATAGGTAGACCAGTCAGGGCATTTTTCAAAGTCTGTTCGAAAGCCAAAAATTTCATTACACTCTCATTAACTTGTGTATCAAAACGTAAGCCTCCTTTGTAGGGGCCAAGTAAAGAAGAATGCTGGATACGATACCCCCAGTTTACATGGACTTGACCTTGGTCATCTTGCCAAGGGACTCGGAATTTAATGATTCTTTCCGGTGTAACCATACGCTCAAGTATCGCTTCTTTTTCTAGACTTTCATCTTGTTCAACTAGGGGCTCGATGGCGGATAAAAACGCTTTAACTGCCTGCAGATACTCGACTTGTTCACTGAATTTTGCTTGAAGATCATCATAAACATATTTCACATAGGGGTTTTTAAACATAATTGAGCTCCTAACTTATATTTTGAAATAAGTATAACATATAGAACAAAAGTTTAAGAGCAACCATCATGTTTGAGATCAATATAAGGTAAGTAAATTTATTTAGCGTTTATGCTAAAATATAAAAGTAATTGAAAAGAGAAAAAAGGGATGAGAATAATAAATAAGAAAAATTATTCATATATTTTAGAGGGTCTAATTTTATCAGCGCTGGGCATAGCTCTCTTGCTGTTTAAGCTAAAAATTGCAAATATACTTTTAAATGGTCTAGCTATAATCATCTTAATAATTGGAGGGGTAGATTTTCTGGCGTATCTATTGGGTCGTATATTTAATAACTCATCAAACGAGAGGTTTTCACCACCAAGAATAAGTCTAGGGCAGATTATTTTTGCATGCGGACTCTTGACTAATTCGCCCAATTTTTATTTATGGATGGTGCGTTGCATAGGAATTTATCAGTTATTATTGGCTCTCTTAAATTTCTTTTCTTATTACCTAATGTTTAAAGATAAGGCCTTTGAGCGTTATCAACGTTTAGCTTTTGCAATTGCGAATTTTATATTTGCTATTGATAGTATTTTAATAATGAATCAGGGTTATCCTGCTTTGCTTCGTTTGGGTATCTACCTTATTTTTCTTGGAATCAGCTATCTATATGATGGGGGCTTTAACCTACTTGATCTTGAAAAGCAGCATATTTGGCGAAGAAGTCTACGCCTACCCTTGCCAGTGCTCTTTTCAGCTTTGTTTCCTCAGAAGTTAATTAGAAAAGTAGATGAAATACTGATAGACACGACCCAAGATATTGAATCCGATTATAGAGCGTCACTTTTGGCTAATGAAAATGACTTGCCAAAGCAAGAAGACAATTTAATTACTATCCAAATACCTGTTGGAAAATCAACATTTGATAGGGTGGGTCATATGAACATTGCATATAAAGATACTGTTTATTTTTATGGCAATCAAGATGATGACACTAGAAATTTGTTGGATACAAGTGGAGAAGGTGTCTTGGCCTTAATTGATCGTTCAGAATATCTATCCTTTTCATTAAAAAATCGTCTGACGATTGTAGAATATGATATCGCGCTTTCTAAACAACAAGCCCAGCAGTTAGAGGAAAAGTTGAATGGCATTAAAGAAAAAACAATTAATTGGCATCCTCAATCCAAGACAGTCCTAAATTCTTTTGTAGGAAAATTGATGCGTCAAACTAAATATACAAAATTTTATAAATTCAAAGAAGGGCAATTTCAAACATATTTTGTTTTTTGGACAAATTGTGTTTTATTTTCTGATGATATTATTAAGGAAATAGGGTTGGCTCTTTCCCCTTTGGTTGGAATCCAAACGCCAGGGACTTATTATGATTTCTTGGAAAGAGAATACCAGAAAGAAAAATCAATTATTTTAGAGCGAAGAGTTTACAATCGAGCTTTAGGAAATTATTTATCAAAGCTAGAATTATCAGCGGCTAAAAAGGGAAATTAAAATTGTAAAGGGATTTTCACTTTTCAAAGAGAATAGTATGGATACTTTACCCAGACATGAAACTTTCCTATAATAAGGCTATTGAATTGTAAAAGAGGGTAGAGAATGAAACGTAGTGATTTAAAAAATGCAAAACGAATTATTATTAAGTTAGGAACAAACACAATATTGTCCGATGAAGGGATTAATTTCACTAAATTAGATCGCTTAGCTTATGTCTGTGCTAGTTTGATCCAAGAAGGTAAAGAAGTTGTCATTGTTTCCTCGGGAGCTATTGGTGTAGGGAGTATGGACTTAAATGAAGCCAATTATCCAACTACCATTGCAGACCAACAAGCAGCTTCAGCTGTCGGTCAGACGTTATTAATGGGACACTATTCTCGCTTCTTTAAATATTATGGCGTGAATGTCGGCCAAATTCTTTTAACACGAGATGTAGTTGATTATCCTCAATCGCTACAAAATGTTCAAGTAGCCATGGATACCTTATTAAGACGAAAAATTGTCCCCGTTATTAATGAAAACGATGCGGTAGCAGTTGAGGAGTTAAATCATCAAACCAAGTTTGGTGATAATGACACCTTATCTGCTATTGTAGCTAAAATTACAGATGCTGATCTTTTAATTATTCTTTCAGATGTTGATGGTTTATATGACTCAAACCCACAACAAAACCCTCATGCTCAGTTAATTGATCAAGTGACTGAAATCACACAAGAAATTCAGCAAATGGCAATGGGAAAAGGCTCAGAATTTTCAACTGGAGGTATGGCTACTAAATTGAATGCAGCCGAGGTCATCTTTACTACCGATTCATCCTTAGTCATTACCTCAGGAGCCGATCCTTCGATAATTTTTGATATTCTAAAAGGTAAAAGTATTGGAACTTTTTTCCATCGGAAAGGGGATAAATAAAATGGCAACATCGATCGAATTATTAACCATTGGAAAAAGAGCAAAAGAAAGCTTTGAAAAATTACGTAAGTTAAGCAGTCAAGCGAGAAACCAAGCTTTATTAGCTATGGCTCAATCTTTAGAGGAAAAGCAAGAAAGTATTTTAGAGCAAAATATTCAAGATGTGGAGAACGCGCGTGCGGATGGCATGGTAGCTGCCATGATCGAGCGATTAACCCTAGATGAAAAGCGTTTTGCATCAATGGTAGCAGGTATTCGAAAAATAGCTCAGTTAGCAGATCCATTAGCTAACACACGCAAGCAATGGGTGAATGAATTGGGCTTGCGCATTAGTCAAAGACCTGTCCCACTAGGTGTAATTGGCATTATTTATGAATCACGTCCCGATGTGACAGCGAATGCTTCTGGTTTATGTCTAAAAGCAGGAAATGCTGTTATTTTACGAGGAGGTAAAGAAGCCATCGCCACCAACCGAGCAATCGTTGAAGCCATTCAAGCAGGCCTTGAAATGGCTGGCTTATCTAGGTACTGTGTTCAGTTAATGACAGACCCTGATCGACAGTTAGTTACTCAACTCATGCAAATGAATCATTATGTTGACTGCTTAATACCAAGAGGAGGAGCAGGTTTAATTCAAAATGTGGTGAAAAATGCCACTGTTCCTGTTATAGAAACGGGAGTAGGCAATGTCCATATTTATATACATGAAAAAGCAGACTTTAAAATGGCTCAGACGATTGTTGTCAATGCTAAAACACAACGTCCTTCTGTATGTAATGCTGTTGAGACAATCGTTGTTGATGAGGCTTTCGCTAAGGCTTACTTACCACAAATAGGAAATGCCTTGTTTGATGCCAATGTTCAAATCTTAGGAGATGAGCAAACACGTGACTTATTGCCATATTCCGTACAGGTTAGTGAGGAAGATTATGAGACAGAGTTCTTAGATTTAGTAGTGGCAATAAAAATTGTAAAAAATTATGACCAAGCGATTGACCATATCAGCCGTTTTTCAACTGGACACTCCGAAGCTATTATTACGCAAGACTATTCAGTGGCGCAAGATTTTATGAATGATGTCGATTCGGCAGCTGTTTATGTAAATGCTTCGACGCGTTTTACGGATGGTGAAGTCTTCGGATTCGGAGGAGAAATTGGTATCTCAACTCAAAAACTTCATGCCAGAGGGCCTATGGGATTAGAGGCTCTGACTACTTACAAATACCTCATTGAAGGTTCTGGTCAAATTAGAGAATAAAACAAGGGGCTGGGACAAAAGCCTTGAATAATTAAAGAAAGTCCGGTCAACGATATAATCGTTAATCGGACTTTTTCTTTAACAATATAAACAAAGAAAGCGTTTCCTGCTGTAATCGTAGTAATCACAAAGCCATTTAGGAGGGGCTTTCTATCTAGCAACAGTATACTATGAATCAAACTTGCTTGCTACTGGAAATGGATTGTTTATTCCCTGAAAATCATAGTGTTTAGGCGGATTCATGAGGTAGTCAAACAGATTCAATCTGAGATTCAGCAGCTCTTAAGTGAAGAAATTGAAACGCTTAACTGAGCGATTGAATCGCAAACTGTTGCCGGAGCGGATGAACGCAAAAAGAACGCCGTCGTCTCAAAAGTATCACCGAAAAATTGCCAGGATTTTATTCCTCGTGAAGAAAAACACACCACTCATCAAGCGATATTTAACGGTCGTAATAGCTTTTCTAAGACCGATGTCGAGCGGATATTTATGGCCAATAATCTACGTAAATACCCAAAGCAGCGAGCCTAGATTGGAAAGTTACTTTCCAATCTAGGCTCGCTGTAAATATTGAGGTGGCTGAGAGGTCCTTTTGTCCCAGCTTTTTTGATAGGCTTATTGATTATATTTGTCAGCGAACCCACTTAAACGCATAATAAATTTAACAATTTCTACCACCACCACAATTGAGAGGGCGGCTGCGACAACAATTCCCCATTGTCCAGCTGTTAAAGCATGAACATCAAAGAATTGACTGATACCAGGAATTAATACAACACCTAAAAGCATTGCTCCGGATACTAAGAAGGCTAAGTTTAGCCACTTGTTGTCAAAAGGATTACGGCTGAATAGGGAAGCGAAAACGGATTTGACGTTATATGAATGGAATAGTTGGATTAAACCAAGTGTAATGAAGGCCATAGTCTCAGCAAGAACGTGTCGTTCCTCTCCTATTAAGGATGTTTGCATTGGGCCTTCAGCAGCATACCAATATACGAATAGCGTAATTAAAGCTTCTAGAATCCCTTGATAAAGGATAGAGGGTGCCACCCCAAAGGATAAGAAAGAATCTTTTTTAGTACGTGGACGGTGTGACATTACATCAGACTCTGCTTTCTCCATACCTAATGCGATAGCAGGGAAGACATCCGTTACTAAGTTAATCCACAGGATATGAATTGGTTCTAAAATCACCCAACCGAATAAAGTGGCTGTAAATAAAGTGATCACCTCTCCAAGGTTAGCAGAAAGTAAGAACTGAACAGCTTTTTGGATATTAGCAAATACTTTTCGTCCTTCTTCGACTGCTACAACTATGGTTTGGAAATTATCATCAGCTAAGACCATGTCTGAAGCACCCTTAGAGACTTCTGTACCAGTGATACCCATACCGACACCAATATCGGCTTGTTTAAGAGATGGCGCATCATTAACTCCATCACCGGTCATTGAGACAACGGCATCATTGGCTTGCCAAGCACGGATAATACGCACTTTATGCTCTGGTGAAACCCTAGCATAAACTGAGTAATTTCCAACTTCTTTAGCTAACTGATCGTCTGTAATTTCATCTAATTGGGCTCCGGTCATTACGTGACGTTCATTTTCGCTGTCATTTGGGTCTAAGATAGTTAAACGTTCAGCAATGGCCTGAGCAGTCATTGCGTGGTCTCCTGTGATCATGACAGTACGAATACCAGCCATACGCGCTTTTTCAATAGAAGCTTTGGCTTCTGTTCTTTCTGGGTCAATCATACCGACTAAACCAGTGAAAACTAGGTCCTTTTCTAAGGTTTCCGTTGTAACTTCAGCGGGAATCTCATCAATTATTTTATAGGCACCTGCTAAAACTCTTAATGCTTGCCGACCTAATTTAGCATTGACTTCTATAATTTCTTCTCGATCAGCCTCAGTCATTGCAGTAACTTCTTGGGCTTTTTGAATAGAGCTTGAGCGCTTAATTAATTGATCAGGAGCTCCTTTAACAAAGACTAGATAACGGCCATCATCGGTCTCATGAATGGTTGACATTAATTTACGGCCTGAATCAAAAGGAATTTCCTCTACTCGAGGGAATTGTCTTAATTGTCCTTTGAGATCCATCCCATGGTCTAAGGCGTATTGAATGAGGGCTGTTTCAGTAGGGTCACCGTTGACATTTCCTTGAGCATCGACTTTAGAGTCATTAGGGAAAGCGAAAGAGCAAATAAATTTACCATTATTATCAAGTGGATCTTGAGCATAATGCAATTGACCATCATAATAAACCTTTTCAACAGTCATTTGATTCAGTGTTAAAGTACCGGTTTTGTCTGAACAAATAACCATAGTTGATCCTAAAGTTTCAACAGCAGGAAGAGTTCTTACCAAGGCATTTCTGGCAGCCATGGTTCGCGTGCCTAAAGATAGAATAATGGTTGAAATAGCAGGTAAGCCTTCTGGAATAGCGGCAACTGCCAATGAAATAGAAACTAATAACATTTGAATTGGCGAGAATCCTTTAAGAAAGACACCAACAATAAAAGTTATGATAGCGATTGCGATAATTAAATAGGTAAGTGTTTTACCCAATTTTTCTTGGTCTTTTTGAAGTGGAGTGAGCTGCTTTTCCGTCGAAGACAACATGGCTGCAATATGTCCAACTTCTGTATCCATCCCTGTGTGAGTGACGATTCCTAAAGCGCGCCCATAGGTAATATTGGTTGAAGAGAAAGCCATATTGGATCGATCACCAATCCCAGCTTCTTTTTCAATAACCGCTTCGGCATGTTTTTCAACTGGAACAGATTCGCCAGTTAGTGCCGCTTCTTCGACTTTTAAGGAATTGGTTTCAACTAAGCGTATGTCCGCAGGAACGATGTCACCAGCTTCTAAACTAACTACATCGCCAGGAACAAGTTCAGTTGATTTGATTTTCATATATTCTCCATCGCGTAATACGTTGGCTTCAGGTGAAGACATATCACGCAAGGCGTTAATGGCATCTTCGGCCTTAGCCTCTTGGAAAACTCCAAGCACTGCATTTAATAGGACAACAATCAGAATAATAATTGAATCAGTTGGTCCTTCTCCTTCCATATATCCAACAAATGCAGATATGACAGAAGCAACTAACAGAACAATGATCATAAAATCTTTAAATTGGTCCACAAATTTTTGTAGAAGAGACCTTGTTTCTTCTTCTTTCAAGGTGTTTTCACCGTATTGCTCCAAACGCTTTTTTACTTCTGTTTGACTTAATCCGCTCTTAATATCGGTATCTAATTCGCTTATAATCTCTTGATTTGATTTAGTATAAGCAACAAAATCTTTGCTAGACATCCACTTTCCCCCTTTAATTTAACGTGTTTATAAGATTGACTTCGAATAGAAAAAAGACTCATGCCACTTGGGCAACACAAAGCTGCGCTCAATGGCATAAGTCTCACTATTTCAGACTGTACCAGTAGTAAAACTACTTAACGTTGTTGATACAGCCAAGATATCATCTATCTTAAGTTACTCCCTTATGAACATCTAGCTAAATTATAATCAATAGCACATTTTTATGCAAATTTTTTTGTAAAGATAGTCAAAGTTTTAAATCAGGAGTAGTTGTCAAATTTGAAGAAAGATTGATGAAATTTAGTAAAAACCTTTATAAATTTTGATAATTAAGCATTCTAAGGTCGTTGGCTCTTGATTTATGGTAAAGTATAATTGTAGACGAAACATAGTATTTAAGGAGGTTATCAAGATGTTTAAGAGAAAAAATATTTTATCATTTGTTCTAGTGAGCAACCTATTGGCAGTACCAATATTTCAAACCCAAGAAGTTTTAGCTCAAGTTGAAACGCAAGCACAAGAAAATTTTGTAGAGCCTACTTTTAATATTTTTTTACAAGTAGATGAGAATGTCCCCCAAGCTCAAAAAGAGATTTCCTATGATATTATTGATATAGCAAGTCAAGAGGTTGTTTATTCTTATCGTAGTGACAATACTGAACAGCAACCAATTGAATTGACTGCTGGTGAATATATCTTCCGTTTATATGATGACGGGAAGTTTCAAAGGGGAGGACAATCAGTTCGACCTTATCAAGTTCAAATCGTTCAAGAAAAACAAGAGAAGGCTGATGAAATTGCTGAGGATTCAGGAGAAATTGTTGAGTTGGCCGATCAAACGATAGTATATGATTATGCCTTTACAATTGACGGCAATTATTTAGAAACACCTCCGATTTTTAACATTTATTTAGTCGGTGATCAAGTTCAAAACCCTCAAGTACCAAAGATTGAATCACCAACTGCAGACAGTAGTCAAGAAGCTGATAATAGTGAAGAAAACAGTCAAACAGAAGTTGCTGACGAATTAGGAAACGTTAATGTAATTCTTAAGGACAGTGTGGGTAATGGCGTTCCGAATGTAGGAATAGTGATCAATGGGCAGGAAGTTTTAACCGATGAACAAGGGATCGCTCAATTTCAAGAAGTTCCTACTGGTAACTATGTAATGAATTTTGGTCGATTACCAGAAGCAATGTCAGGATATGAAATTGAAGAAAATGTTGAGATTTACTCAGGTCAAACTTACGACTTTCCTTTGATATTGTCAGGTGTTATCGAAGATTCAACAAGTTCTCAAACAACTGTAGAAGCTAAAGCTGATTTACAAATCGAAGTATATGATCAAGAGGAAGCACCGGTTGAAGGAGTTAAGATTGAATTGACCAAACTGGATGATCCTCAATTTAAACAAGAATTAGTATCCGACCAATTAGGTGTCGCTCAAGCTTCTGATATTCCCACTGGCAATTACCAATATCAAGTAATCGAAACACCGGAAACACATTCAGCTCAAGGAACATTATTAGAAACACAAGTTTCTGCTAATGAAGAAAATCGTCAAGTAATTGGTATTACCAAGTTAGACCAAGTTGGTCAACTGAATATCTTAGTTACCGATACTCAAGGTCAAGCAATTTCCCAAGCTGAAGTTCAAGTGTTAGACCAAGTTTATACGACTGATGACAATGGCTCTATCTTTATTGATTCATTGCCAGTGGGTGATTACGATGTTACCTTGGTGACGACTTCAGGAAATGCTGATTTAGAGTCCAATGTTCAAAGGGTTGAAGTTTCAGTTAATCAGCCTACTGATTTAACATTTGAAATAGAAGAGCCGACTACAACAATGGAACCGACTACAACTGCTGAACCTACTACAGAAGAGCCAACTACGACGACACAGGATCCCAAAGCGGTTTTGACGATTAAAGTTCAAGATCAAAAGGCTGAAGCGGTAGAAGGTGTGAGCATACGCCTAATCAATACTGAAGATGGCCAAGAACAGGAAATAACGACTGATAGTCAAGGTCTAGCCTCAGCTAGTGATCTTGCTCTAGGTAACTACCAATACCAAGTCAGTCAAACCCCTGAAGGATATGTAGCCCAAGGCAATCTAATAGATGTAGCTGTAGAAAATGAAGCGCCAGAGTTACAAGCTGTGACTATTCAAAAAGAAGCTGAGGTGGGTCAAGTTTCAATAGCTGTCAGCAATAGTCAAGGTCAAGCTGTTGCAAATGTGCAAATGCAAATTGGCGAGTTGACTGTTGAAACTAACAAGAATGGAATAGCTTTAATTGAAGAAGTGCCTGTAGGCAGTTATGAAGTCCAGTTTGTTTCTATTCCTGAAGTTTACCGTGCAGATCAATTCTCTCCAGAAACGATTGAAGTGGATGCAAACCAAAAAGTTGAACTAGCTTATCAGCTGGAAGAAAATGTTACGACTGATGAGCCTTCAACTACGCCAGAGCCGACAACCACAACTGAAGAAGTGATTACATCAATAGAGCCAACAACTACGACACTAGCATCAACTACACAAGAGTCAACTACCACAACTGTTGAGGAAACGACTGTTACCGAAGAAGCGACCGTTCCTGAAATGGTCTTTAAGGACTTAGAAAATGGAGGACAAGTCCTCTTAACCAAGGCAGACGCTAAAAATGTGGAGAAGGTTCTTATTCAAAAAGTTGATTTAAATGCCGCTAATCTCCCTTCTGAATTGAAAGGTAAAGATTTTGTAGCTTATGAAATCAAAGCTTTTAATCAAAACGGTAGTGAAATAAAATTGGAAAATCCAACAATAATCAAACTTCCTACCCGTCCAATTAATAGTCAACTTTTAGCCATGAAAGTTATGGGCCAACAAGTTGAAGGATTAAAAGTACGCCTTAACCGAGAAACAGCCACTGTTGAAAGCAAAGGCCTTGGTATTGTAGCCTTAGTATACAAAGACGCCAAAACTGATCAATCAACAACCACTCAAACTCAAGAGGATAGGAAAGCAGTTGTTGTTAAAAAGTCAACCGATCGTAAAGAAGCTGAAAAAGGCAATTTACCAACAGCTGGTGAAACAACTTCAAAAGTGATTTACTTAGTCGCAGGCATTTTAGTAGTTGGGGGAGCACTACTGATTGCTCTAAGAAAAAGAAATCAATTTAAAGACAAATAGATTTTTGAAAACAATCCCTAATATTTTTAGGGGTTGTTTTTTGTGTCTAACAAATCTAATAAATGTTAGATAATTGGATGATGAGTAAATAAGAGTATGCTAAAATTGAGAGTGTGAATAGTAGAGGAGGCTTAACATGGATACACAACTTATGTTTGGATACGGCTCACAAGCGGTTGGATTAAGCTTAGACAAGTTAAATCGACATGGTCTTATAGCGGGAGCGACCGGAACGGGTAAAACGGTTACCTTAAAAGTTATAGCTGAACAGCTAAGTTTAGCTGGCATACCTGTATTTTTATCAGATATTAAAGGCGATTTGATATCTTTGGCTGAGATGGGTAGTTCTCAAGCATTTATTGAAAGATTACAAGCCACTCACTATGAAAATTATGATAATCAAGCTTTTCCTATCGAACTGTGGGATGCCCATGGGCAATCAGGGCTGCCACTGAGAGTTACTGTTTCCGAAATGGGACCCATTTTATTAGCCAACCTATTAGGTTTAAATGAGACACAAACTAGTATTTTGAATGTGGTTTTTTCGGTAGCAGACGAAAAAGGGCTTTTATTGATTGACTTAACAGATTTAAGAGCAATGCTAAATTTCGTAGGCGAACATGCCAAAGAATTAAGCGGTAGTTATGGGAATATTTCCAAAGCATCCATTGGTGTTATTTTGCGCAGTATTGTAGTTTTAGAACAGCAAGGAGCTGATGCTTTTTTTGCTGAGCCTAGTCTAGAGATTGAAGATTTATTAAGGGTAGATGAATCAGGAAAAGGCATTATAAACATTTTGAATGCCAGCAAGCTCTATCAAACTCCCACACTTTATGCCATGGTCTTGTTAGCACTCCTAGGAGAGCTCTTTGACAGTCTTCCGGAAGTGGGCGATTTAGCTAAACCTAAAATGGTTTTCTTTTTTGATGAAGCCCATGTTTTGTTTGATGGAACTCCGAAGGTGCTGGTTGAAAAGATAGAATTGATGGTTCGCTTAATTCGCTCCAAGGGGGTAGGCATCTTTTTTGTCACTCAAAACCCTATGGACCTTCCAGACAGTGTGTCTTCACAATTAGGCAATCGAATTCAACATGGCTTAAGAGCATTTACACCAAAGGAACTTAAAGTGGTCAAAGCAGTGAGTCAAACTTTCCGACAAGCAGAATCTTCAGCTGTTGATTTGGAAAAAGTGCTCCAAGCGTTAGCCACCGGAGAGGCTGTTGTTTCTACTCTAGATTCAAAAGGCACACCAAATGTTGCTGAACGAGTTATGATTTATCCTCCGATGAGTAAGTTGGGCCTTGTTGACCCTCAAACTATTTTGAAGACGATTAACCACTCACAACTCTTAGATAAATATAGTGAAACAATTAATCGTGAGTCTGCTCACGAACAATTAAATCAAGCTATGCAAGAAACACAAGAAGAAATGATTGAATCGATTGATGGCAAAGCAGAGGACCTCTCAACCAACCAACGCATTAAAGAGCTGGAAGCAGAATTAGCTAAACAGCTTAAGAAGTCAGGCAAAACAGCTTCAAGACGGACGGATTCAAATTTTGACCGCTTTACTAAAAATATGATGAGTCAGGTTGGTCGCGAGATAGGCCGAGTTATCACACGTTCGATATCTGGTATGTTCAAAAAGTAGACTTTAGCGATTAATAAAGGATGATGATTCTTAAAAAAATGTTATAATCAGTAGGGATGCAATATGATAAATGTTTAACACTTTATTCTAGCAATAATTAAAAAGGAGCATTAATTTCTATGACATTAAAACTCATCACTATTGACCTTGATGAAACACTCCTCAGGACTGACAAGACTTATGATCGGGATCGCTTTAACCGCGTTCTGAAACGGTTAAGAGAAGCAGGAGTGATCGTGGCAATTGCTACTGGTAATTCTTATCAGAAAATTGCAGATTACTTTGAAGAGTCTGTCTGGCCGGACTTATATTTTGCTTGTGATAATGGTAATTACATTGTCAAGAATGATCAGACCTTAAAGAAGATTGGCATTCCATATGAAGGTTTTACCCAAATTATCGACTTTTTAGATGAATTTCAAGCCTATTCTCCCGTTTTAGGATTAGGCGATGCGGCTTATTTTAGAGACACTAAGGGTCCATTATTTGATTTCATTTCACGCTACGCTAAAGATGTAAACTACATTCCTCAATTTTCTGAACTGCCTGAAGATTCTGTTGTAACAAAAATTGCGATTGCGACACAAGATACACTTGACCGCAATAAAGTCTTAGCTCGTATAATCAACGAGCGTTATCAAGAAGTTACTGCAGTTACTTCAGGAGATGGATGGGTAGATGTATATAATAAAGAGGGTGGTAAAGGCAGCGCCTTGCTTTATTTACAAAACAAATACAATATTAAAGCTGAGGAATCGATGGCCTTTGGTGATTCTTTGAATGATGAAAGCATGATGGCTCAAGTCCACTACAGTATAGCAATGGATAATGCCGATAAAGACTTGGCTATGCAATGTCGCTATAAAATCGGAAATAATAATGACCAATCAGTTATTTGTGTGCTAGAAGATTATATACAATCATTTGAATTAGACTTTTTAGAAAAATACCGTACAATTAAAGAATAGTAGGTTGATTAAATGGTAAAGAGAACGCAAAAGAAAAACATCAAGAACAGAATGGACGAGATGGCTCAAATTGACGCTTTCTTAATTCCGGCTCATCAAGCAGAAATGTATAAAGTTTTAAGACAAGCAGTAGCCGAAGAAGCCATTGAATATTGGCGAGCAAAATATCCTCAGGTTTCTCGTATAAAGGATAATCCTGATGAAGGCGAGGCTATTCAAATTAAAAATGCTGAGGATCAAGAAGTTTTTCGTTTCTATCTTAATCCTTCTAATATTTCTCAAGCGCAAAAGGCAAGAGATAAAGATCAACTGGATAAGTTTTTAATCAAATTTGAAAATATAGACAAAAATTCCCCACCAATGGTTTAATCAACGGTGGGGTTTATTATTATACCTTCATTTTCAGAGCTTCTTGATAAATTGAAAATAGCTGTCGACCAATTTGAGGAAGGTCGCGTTCGATGGCAATTTCATAGGCTTTTTCTACTAATGAAGGGAGTTTGCCTTCATAGGCTAGTTGAATTTTTTCTTGAAAGGCTTTAAGGTCTATAGCTTTATGAACATTCACACCGTCTTCCAGCCAACCATCAAATACAGGGATATCACGCACAATAAAATCTGTTTTCATGGCGCAAGCTTCAATTGCAGGAATACCTTCAGTTTCTTCAAAAGTCGGGAAAATATAAAGATTGCTCGCTAACAAACCGGCCCGTATATCTTCATTAGGTACATAACCAGCAAATTTTAAGTTAGGTAATTTCGTAGAGACAGCCTTTTTTATTTCATCCGGTACATAGCGCAAGTCAAGATAGCCAAACCAAATAAATTGAATGTGAGGCATCCGTTTGGCTAATTCAACAAAGTCAAGAATCCCTTTGCGTTTTAAGTATAGTCCAATCCCCATTACAACAAAATCATCAGGCTGATAGTCGTACTTTTGACGGAAAACTTTCTTAAGTTTCTCAGTGTCTAGAGGTTGAAATCTAGATAGGTCTATCCCGTTAGAAACAGAATAAATCGGTTGATCGAGACCGTAATTTTCAAGCAGGCTCTTAGAATATGGAGTAGGGGTGATGAGAATATCACCCAAACGGTAACAAGTTAGCAGCCATTGTTTAAAACTAGGTGCTAGAAAATTTGAGAAACGGAAGGAGTTCTCAAAGTCCTCTTTAGTCGAGTGGGCATGATAAATGACTGGAATATTCTTGCGGCGACATTTGGCTGCTAAAAGATAGGATTTAGGGAAGTAGGTATTAATATGTAATAGGTCAAAAGAGTCCTTGGGATTCATGGTATAATCGATTCCCATATATTCCAATGCTTTTTGCTGATGATGAATGGCTTTGCCTAAGCCTGAGCGTTTGATTTGCTCGAGATTGCCTGAATAAAGTAAAACGCGCATCTACTTACCTACTTTCTCTTTTAAAAATCTTAAAAAACTTATTTTTAATGAATGTAATACTTATTTTATCGAACAGGCCCTATTTTAACAAGTTTTACTAAGTCTTGTTAAAGCAATTTAGTCTTTACCAATGATTTGATGTATAATCCAATAGATGGGCAAAGCGACTTTGAGAGGGGGCTTTTTAATGACAGGACATTTTGGTCAAATTTTCTTACTGCCTGGACGCTCGTTACTTGAAAAAGAAATTGAGAGGTTGCAAGTGGATTTATCGCAAGCTGTATTTGAGTATGATGAATTAATTTATAAGGATTGTTTTTATTTAGAAAAGCACTTTTATTTAAATTTTGGTAAAGAATGGCTCAATTTATTAAAAGCTCATTTTCAAGCTGTCTTCTTAGAAAGAAAGTATAGAATAATACGTCTTTATAAGGAAAAGAATCAAAAGCTAAAACTGCAACAGTTAGAAAAAGATTTATCTGTTTATCAGCAGTTAATTATTGAAACGGAAGAAAAGATACAATCAGCAGAACACTCTATCTACGAAGATACTTTAACAGAAGAAGAGGCGCGCTTGATGCGGGGAATGTACCGTCAAATAGTTTCTAATGTCCACCCTCTTCTATATCCTTTACAAACAAAACACCAAGAGGTACTTTATCAAAAAGCCTTGACTGCCTATAAAAGAGATAATAAAGAGATTCTTCAATTGATTTTAGATCATTTAAATGAAGATTATGCTCAAGCGTCTCCATTAAAATTAAGCCAACTAGTCGATGTGAGGAATGCCTTGTTAGTCTCTTTATATGAAAAGAGGAATCAATTGGCCTTAAGACGATCTGATTTTCCCTATCTCATTCGCGATTACGTTCTAAATGATGAATTAGGCGAGAAAATGCGACAAAGTCTGATGCAGAGACGAAGTCAATTTAAGCAAAAAATAAAACAATTGGAGTTAGAAATTGCTAAGTTAAAAGAGAGTTAATCCTCTATTTAGTCCTTTCACTTCAAGACCCAAACTTTTTAACCAAAACCTAAGGTAAATAACAGAGGAGCAATACATGGCAAATAATTTTGAAAAAAACCAACTCTTACAAGCAAGAGTAGAAGATTTAACTCATGAAGGGTTGGGTGTCGCTAAAATTGAGGGCTTTCCATTCTTTATTGAAGGAGCCTTACCGCAAGAAGACATTGAATTTAAAGTCATAAAAATCGGAAAAAAATATGGCTTTGGAAAGTTAGAAAAAGTCGTAAATAAAAGTCCTGACCGAGTAGCCATAACCGATGATATCGGGCGTCAAACGGGAACGATGACCTTACAACACTTGTCTTACGAGGCACAGTTAGCATTTAAAGAAAAGGTTGTGAGAGATGCTTTTGAACGTATTGGGCATTTTAAAGAATTGACCATTCAACCGACTATGGGTATGGATGATCCATGGGGATACCGTAATAAGGCTCAAATTCCAGTTCGGATGGTTAAAAGTAAGTTAGAAACGGGATTCTTTCGAAAAAATAGTCACGACCTCATTCCAGTTGAAGACTACCATATTCAAGATCCCGCTATTGATCAAGCGATTCTAATGGTTCGGGACCTTTTAAGAAAGTACCACATTCCGGCTTATGATGAGCAAGCTCACAAAGGCTGCATGCGTCATTTAATTGTAAGAAAAGGCCATTATAGTGGTCAATTAATGGTCATTTTAGTTTCTAAAGCTAAAAAAATTCCTCAACTTGAAGAATTAATGCAAGAGATGATTAAAAAAATTCCTCAGCTGGTATCAATTATTCAAAATATTAATCCCGCCAAAACAAATGTTATTATGGGAAAAGAGACTTATTGTTTATGGGGAAAAGAGTATTTTGAAGATCAGATGTTAGAGATGACTTTCCGAATATCACCACAATCTTTCTATCAAATTAATACTCCTCAAGCTGAGCGTTTATATCAGCTGGCTATTGCAGCAGCAGAACTAGATGGCAGTGAGACTGTATTGGACGCTTATTGTGGCATAGGCACCTTATCCTTAGCGCTTGCCAAACATGCTCAAGCGGTCTATGCCATGGAAGTAGTGGTTGAAGCCGTCGAAATGGCTGAGAAAAATGCCGAAATCAATCAGATAGATAATGTGCATTTTGAAGCGGGTTTAGCAGAAGATTGGCTAGCAAGATGGAATCAAGAAGCCATTCGTTTTGATGTGGTGACAGTGGATCCACCGCGCAAGGGATTGGATCCTCAGTTTATTGAAAGCTTAGTGGAACAAGATCCAGCTAAGATTGTCTATGTTTCTTGTAATCCAGCTACCCAAGCGCGTGATTGTCAACTACTTGCTCAAGCGGGCTATCAAGTCAAAAGTATTCAACCGGTTGATCTTTTCCCATTCACTAATCATGTGGAGACGGTAGCTTTATTAACAAAACTCAATAAATAAGATTTTAAACCAATGAAATTAAGAGCTGGTCCAATTTTCTTCAATAAGGAATTGGAACAGCTCTTTTTTATATGAAAAGTATAAATTGTATTAAATAATAAATAATACAATCAAATTAAAGTTTTTTAAAACGATCTTCGATTATAATCCTTTCGTCTTACTTCTATAATTAAGCTATAAAGAAAAAATACATTTTTGAAAGGAAAACATTATGATAGGAGAAAACATTTTACTCAGTTCCGTGTTTGTTGCCGGATTATTGTCATTTTTTGCACCCTGTACCTTCCCCTTAATTCCAGTCTATATTGGTTTTATGACGGATGAAGCAGGAGAATATCAAAAATTAAAAATTGGCAAGTTCGAAATCAATAAGGGAGGCATTATTAAAACCATGTCCTTCGTATTAGGACTTTCAACCAGTTTTATTATTTTAGGTTTTGGCGCAGGATGGTTAGGCCAAGCCCTAAATAATTCTTCCATTTTAATCTTTGCAGGCTTTTTAGTTTTTTTACTGGGTGTCCACCAAATGGATATCATCCACTTTAAAAAACTGGATCGTATGCGTGGAATACAAGTGAATGTAAAACAGAAAAAAGCCTTAGGAACCTATCTGATGGGTGTTTCCTTTAGTCTTGGCTGGACACCTTGTGTAGGACCAATATTAGGAGCTGTTTTAGTCACTTCCGCCAGCGGAGACACTCAATTTTACGGAGCCTTCTTGATGTTAATTTACTCATTAGGGCTAATGATTCCCTTTTTGATTATGGCGATTCTATCCACTTATATGTTAGACCGTGTTAGCTTTTTCAAAAAACATCTGGTAACCATCAAACGAACAGGTGGCTTCTTGGTAATGATAATGGGAATCGTCCTAATGACCAATCAACTTCCCAACTTAGTCGCTTATTTTAATAACTTATTCAATTAGGAGGAAATGAAATGAAAAGATTTATATTATTACTAGCTGTCGCTTCAATCGCAAGTGGTTGTGCCTTAGCTTCCAACCAAGAGACTACAGATGGCGAATCGAACAATTCAGCCCAAGAGCTTAAAAAGACAAATAAAGTTTCAGAGGATTCAAGCATATCTTCAAAAAGAGAAAGTGCTTATGATTTCACCTTAAAAGATTTAAAGGGAAAAGATTATTCTTTAGCAGAACAAAAAGGCAAGCCAGTTTATGTCAAGTTTTGGGCATCCTGGTGTCCGGTTTGTTTAGCTGGCTTAGAAGATTTAAATACTTTAGCTGGTCAAGAAAATGACTTTGAAGTTGTAACGATTGTTTCTCCTGGTTATAACGGGGAGAAAAACAAAGAAGATTTTATGGAGTGGTTTAATTCGCTAGAATACAATAATATGAAAGTACTTTTAGATGAAGAGGGTCAGACCTTTGCTAATTATGGAGTACGTTCAATGCCAACTAATGCCTTGATTGATAGTCAAGGGGTGCCAGTAAAGATTATTCCAGGTGAAATTCGCAAAGAAACATTAACTCAATTGTTTGAAGCCTTAGCAAAGGAGAATTAAGATGAAAAAGATATTCGTTTTATTGGCGTTTGCCCTATTTTTAGTCGCTTGTTCACAAGTGAGTTCTAACAATAAAGTGAATGACAGTAAATTAGCTGAAATTGACGCCATATTGGATCAAGAGAAAGCTAAAAGCAAAGTGAACCCTAACAAAGACATCGATTATTCTTCTGCTGATTTGAAAAAAATTTATTTAGCCGGTGGCTGTTTCTGGGGTGTTGAAGCCTATATGGAAAGAGTCTACGGTGTTGCAGATGTAATCAGTGGCTATGCGAATGGAAACAAGAGGGAAGTAAGTTATGAAGAAGTGATTAAAGGATCGGGCCATGCCGAAACGGTTGAGGTGACCTATGATCCGGAGCGCATTTCTTTAGATGGACTGTTAGATTATTATCTAAAAGTAGTTGATCCAACGAGTAAGAACCGTCAAGGAAATGACCGCGGTGTTCAATACCGCACAGGTATTTATTTTACTGAAACTACTGATCAAGCGATCATTCAAGCTCGCTTAGATAAAGAACAGGCCAAATATCGTAAAACCATTCAAGTAGAAGTAGAAGAATTGAAAGATTTCTATCCAGCTGAAGAATATCATCAAGATTATTTAGAGAAAAACCCCAATGGCTATTGTCATATTGATTTGAATAAGGCTAATGAACCTTTAATTGATCCGGCTCTATATCCAAAGCCAAGTGATCAAGAGCTCAAAGATAAATTAACAGCCATACAATATAAAGTAACGCAAAAAAATGATACAGAGTCTTCTTTTTCTAACGAATATTGGGATAATGAAGCAGCGGGAATTTATGTCGATGTAGCTACGGGTGAACCTCTCTTTAGTTCAAAAGATAAGTTTGATTCTGGCTGTGGCTGGCCATCTTTTTCTCGCCCCATCGCTAAGGAAGTCGTAACATATAATGAAGATTTAAGTTATAATATGAGTAGAATCGAGGTTAGAAGCCGTGCAGGCGATTCACATTTAGGTCATGTGTTTGAAGATGGGCCTGAAGAATTAGGCGGTTTGAGGTACTGTATTAATAGTGCTTCAATTGATTTTATCCCATTAGAAGAAATGAAAGCTGCAGGCTATGAATCCTTAATAAATTTTGTGAAGTAGGTTATTATGTTGAAATTATTGATAGCTGATGATGAATCAATCATTCGCAGGGGTATTAAACAATTAATTCCATTAGAAGATTTAGGCATTTCAGACGTTTATGAAGCAGAAGATGGTGAAGAAACTTTAAATGTGGTAGAAGACTTTCAACCTGATATTTTGCTTCTAGATATTAATATGCCTAAGCTGGATGGCTTGAGTGTGGCTGAATCTGTCAAGGCTAATTATCCCAAAATATATATTATTATCTTAACAGGTTACGATTATTTTGAATACATGCAAAAGGCTATTCGAGCTAAAGTGGATGATTATATTTTGAAACCAGTATCCAAAAAAGACATTGAGTTCATCTTACAAACAGCGATTACTAAGATAAAAGAAAAACGTCAAAAAGATGAAATTCAGGCATTAGTTCCTGAAGAAGTCGATAGGGTTAAACGCTCAGATTTGATTGAAGACTATTTGGATAAACATATATTTCAAGCTGATTTGTCGCTTAGTCAGATGGCGGAAGCAATCGGCTATAATAGTAATTATTTGTCTGTTTTGATCAAAGATTACTATGGAATGAGCTTTCAGGACTATATCAATAAACGACGTATGGAGAAAGCAAAGCTACTTTTACTATCAAGCGATAAAAAGAACTATGAGATTGCGCATGAGATCGGAATCGAAGATGTCAATTATTTTATCACTAAATTCAAAAAATATTATCAAATCACCCCCAAACAGTTTAGGCAGGCAAAAAAATGAAAACAATGCGCAACCGATTTGACCGAAAAATCAGTGTATACTTTTTCAGTATTTCAATGATGATCGTTTTAATATTATCTTATGCTAATTATAGGTCTTCAGTTAAAATTATTAAGCAAAATATCGAAATGGAAAACAGTCAGCAGTTGAAGACGGCTAGTTTATATATTGCTTCTTATCTTGAGAAGATGAAAAGTTTAAATAGTTTATTAGCCATGACCCCCGAATTAAATAGCAATCAGGAGCAAGCAATTGATGAGCGTGCTTTAAAAAGCACGCTTGATTTAATAAAATCGAGCGATAACATTATAAAAAATATTATGATAATTACTCAATCCGGTCAGTTAATTACTCAAACCGGAAGTGTAATGGAAAGTAAAGCGTCGGTGTTGAATGAAGACTGGTACCAAACAGCTTTAAAGTCGAATAACATGGCTCAAATTACTCGTGAAAATCATTCGGGCTTTACCATGAATAAAAGTGAACGAGTCATTTCCTTGAGTCATAAAATCGAAGATGCTAATAGACAATTTCAAGGACTTTCTATCATAGATGTCTCCTATAAGTTTATTGAAGATTATATTTCTACGGTAAATTTAGGGGAAAATGGTTTTGCCTTTATTGTAGATGAAAATAAGCAGCTGATTTTTGATTCTGAACAGATGAATGGTGATTCGCTAAAAGAAAAGGCCAATTACCTTGCTATTATTGAAGATTCGAGTGCTTTTAACAAAGAAGATTACATTATTTCATCAATCTATGTTCCGAATACAAATTGGCAATTGACGCAAGTTAGAAGTCCTGAAGAAATTTACATTCTAAATAGAAAGCTGATTACCGAAATGCTTATCTGGGCTTTTTTAATTCTACTTTCAAGTATTTTTCTTTCGATTTTCGTATCAAAAAAAGTCACCAATCCTATTGTGGACTTAATTGATGAGATGAAAAAAGTGAATCAAGAATTTTCGAATATCCCGGTAAACCAACAAGCTTCTCTAGAAATCAGAGAACTGACCTTGGAGTATAATTTGTTATTAAATCGGGTAAAAAAATTGACAGAGGCAATTGAAGAAAAGGAAAAAGCTAAGCGTACTTATGAATTAAAAGCCCTTCAAAGTCAAATTAACCCACATTTTATCTATAACACTTTGGATACTATTTTATGGCTGGTTGAACTAGGAGAAAAAGATCAAGCTGTCGAAGTTATTCAATCTTTAGGTAGTTTATTACGGACCACCTTGAGTGTGGACGAGGACGTTATTGAATTGAAGAGAGAAGTAGAGCAGGTTAAAAATTATATGAACATCCAAAAGATTAGGTATGATGATAAATTTGATTACGATATTTCGCTTGGAGCAAATACAGGCGAAATTTTAGTACCTAAGTTAATTATTCAACCGATTGTTGAAAATGCTATTTATCATGGTATTAAAACTAAAAAAGGCCAGTCGCATATCCAAATTACTTCCAGGATTGGAGCGAACGCTTTAATGATTCAAGTGGAAGATGATGGGATAGGATTTAAAGGTAAAGAGCATTCAAACAAACCAAAGCCTAAACTAGGCGGTATAGGTATGGCTAATGTGGATCAAAGACTGAAAATCCTCTACGGAGAAGCTTATGGCCTAAGCTATACCAGTGATGATCAATTAACTAGGGTAACATTAAAGATAAAAATCTAAAAAGTATTTCTATCCTAAATTTCTACAAGACCGTTAAAAGAATTGAACCAGCGACACTGTAAAACGTTCCTGGTTCTTTTTGACTTGACAGTCCTAACCGTAAAATTTGTTATCAAACAATCAATCATTTAAAATGTAAATAAGAAAAGATAGCAATTTATTGACGCATTAAAAGTCAAAAATAGGATTAGTTAGAAGCTATTATGTATTTCATCAAAAAAACAAACCCTGAGCTTACTCAAGTAAGTAGAAGGGAGAAGATCTGAAAGTAATTCAACAATAAGTCTTGTGCCTTTTTGCTAAAGGAAAGCCTTTTTGATTAAGTGAAAAATGTGAGCTAGAAATGATAGACAGCAAGTTAGATGGATCATAAAGTCATCGAGAGGAGGAATTATTCAATGACTAAAGACAGCAAAAAGGATTATCAAACAATTATTCATCCCTTGAAGCCATTCTATAAAAAGGACTCTAAAATCTTAATCTTAGGCTCATTCCCTTCAGTGAAAACGAGAGAGTATGGTTTTTTCTATGGACATCCACAAAACCGTTTTTGGCCTTTGATGGAAAAACTATTTAATGAAGCATTAAGTTCCAATATAGAAGAAAGAAGAAAATTTTTAATGAATCATAAAATTGCCGTTTATGATTCGATATATCAATGCGATATTGTCGGTTCGAGTGACGCTAGCATTAAAAATGTAATTCCTTCTAATTTAAAAATGATTTTTGACAAAGCATCTATTCAGCAAGTTTTCTGTAATGGAACTACTTCTTATAAGTATTATCAAAAATATCATGCAAAAGATATGGGTATTAGGGGAATTAAATTATCTTCTACCAGTCCAGCCAATGCGCGATTTCGTTTAGATGATTTGTTTTTAGAATGGAAAAAAATAATCACCTATCTAGATGAATAAAGGATTAGTGAAAAATGGGCCAGAATGGGTATAATGAACATACTCTATTAAGGATGGGAGAAAATATAAAGTAGAGCAGACTCAAGATAATGGTATATGTCATGGTTGACTATTACTAATAGATGAGTGGGGAAGGACTGAATGTAAAAGAACAAGCAATATAAACAAATGATTAAATCAAAGGAGGAAAAGATGGAACGTTCAAGTGGGGTTTTAATGCATATATCTTCGCTACCCAACGATTATGGAATTGGGTCCTTTGGGCAAGCAGCTTATGATTTTGTTGATTTTCTATCGGATACTAAACAAAAATACTGGCAAATATTACCTCTAACAACGACTTCTTATGGAGATTCACCTTATCAATCTTTTTCAGCTTATGCCGGAAATCCTTATTTTATTGATTTAGACATACTGCAAAAAGAAGATTTATTAACATTAGAAGATATAGAAGGAATCGACTTCGGCCAAGATAGAAAGTCAGTGGACTATGCTTTAATCTTTAAAAGTCGCCAAACTATCTTGGAAAGTGCCGTTCAACGTTTTAAAAACAAGAATCTAAGTGATAGCTACCAACAATTTATACAAGAAAATCAGGATTGGTTAAATCCTTTTGCTGAATATATGGCGATTAAAGAAACGTTTGATCTTAAAGCTTGGTATGAGTGGGATGAACCAGCAAGAAAACGGGAGGCTGATGCTATAGCTAGCTATCGTTTAGATTTAGCTGAACGACTTGATTATTATCGAATAACCCAATTCTTTTTTTACCAACAATGGCAATCCTTAAAAGCCTATGCCAATCAAAAAGGGATTGAGATTATTGGAGATATGCCGATCTATGTCTCGAGAGATAGCGTAGAAATGTGGACCCATCCAGAATTATTCAAAGTCGATAGAGAGGGCAATCCGACTCTAGTAGCAGGAACGCCACCTGACAACTTTTCCACCGATGGACAACTTTGGGGCAATCCAATTTATGACTGGGAATATCATCGTCAACAAAATTATAAATGGTGGGTCCAACGTTTTAAAGAGAGTTTTAAACTTTACGACTGGGTGCGAATCGACCATTTTAGAGGGTTTGAGTCTTTTTGGCAAGTTCCGCTTTCGGCTAAAACATCCGCTGAAGGAGCATGGTCTAAAGGACCAGGTTGTGATTTGTTTGCTGCTGTCAATGAAGCGTTAGGAGACTTAAATATTATCGCTGAAGATTTAGGTTTTATGACAGCTGACGTGATTGCTATGCGAGAAGCGACCGGTTTTCCTGGGATGAAAATCTTACAGTTTGGTTTTGAGGAAGTGGGTGACTCACCAGATCTCCCCCACCACTATCCACACAATTCAATAGCTTATGTTGGCACTCATGACAATGAAACAGCTAGGGGATGGGCACAAGATACAGCGAGTCCGGCGTCTATAGATAAAATAAAAAATTATCTAGGAGAATTAAAAGACGAAAGTATAGCTGATTGTCTAAATCGTGGAATTGCTATGTCACGATCTTACTTAGCAATTTTTCGTATGCAAGATCTTTTGGACCTAGATAACCAATCACGAATGAACACTCCTGCAACATTAGGAGGAAACTGGAAATGGCGTATGACGAAAGAACAATTAACAGAAACTGTCAAGACTAAATTGTTGAAACTCACCCAAACTTATTATCGCTAAGGACAGTATTAATATTTCAACAGTAAAAGAAATGGCTATCCTGTTTCTTGCGGATGGTTATCATTGATTTCTTTCAGAAAGATTCTTGCTAATAGTTTCTGGCAATAATGCATTTCATGGATCAAAGAATTTAATTACTTTGCCTTTCAAAGATTTTAGAAGGGAGTCAATTTTATTATGATTTTCTTAGTGTCAAATTAATAGTGTAAGCTAGATCGCAAAATTATAATAAATAGACCAGCATTTTTACTCTTTTCTAATAGTCAGCTCGCATTTTGATGAGCTGTCGATTGCATTGATATGATTGAATATTCGCCTTGCAAGTATGCTCAGCTAAAAGGCGAGGGAAGCAAAGGGCGCTGACTCATCCATTCAAGCTACTTAGCGCATTGTTAGCTCTCTTCTTAATTTTTTTGTGAACAGCTCCTTTTTGATCCACAAGGTGTTGAAGTTTGAAGCGGACTTTATCAAAGCTTCATGTATCCGATGTCTGAACTTTGCATCATACTCTGTGATATAACAAAAAATCGTTTTCTCCAGAGCTGCTGTATGAGGAAGTTGTTCTTTCACTTTGCTGATTCGCTGGATTTGTTGATTAATTGCTTCTTTTGAATCATTTCCACGTCTAATAGGAGCAAAAGCAGGGCCACAATGAAGACAAACATAATCTTTTTATGGGGTGTTTTTGTTAGCCTTCGGCTTCCTATTTTTAAAATTAAGAAGGATCGACCGCTCTTTCTTCAGCAAAAAGTTAATGGCATCTTCTAAGGCTAGGCGCAAAATTACTGAACAGACTCACCTTGTGCGAGTGCAGTCATTCGTTTTGTGTTAAATTTTTCTATAAGGGACCTCCTGTTTGTGATTGTTTTGTGGCCATCACAATCTTATAAAAGGAGGTTTTTTCTATTGAGACTTCGAGCTTAGACCAAAAATTTTAGGCTGTGGAGATACTTTGTAAAAAAAGAGTAATTGTTTGTATTTAAAAACGTTTATTTATAGAATAAGTGTGAAAAAGAAAGGAGAGTCATTATGACAAAAATAATCGCATTTGGTATCCGGGATGAAGAAAGACCGATAGTTGAGGCTTGGGCCAATAAAGCCAATGTAGAAGTTAAGATGTTGCAAGATATTTTAACTGAAAAGACAATTTACCAAGTAGAAGGGTATGATGGGGTCACCTTATCCCAAGTGGCTCCTTTAGAGCAATCGATTTATGCTAAGTTAGAGGCATTTGGCATTAAACAGATCGCTCAAAGAAGTGCTGGAGTGGATATGTATGATTTGGAAATGGCTAAACGTCATCATTTGATCGTTTCCAATGTCCCTACTTACTCACCAGAATCAATTGCAGAATGGTCAGCTTTGACGGCGATGAATCTTATTCGGCATTATGATGCTATTCAAGAACAAGTGAAGAAGCATAATTTTTCTTGGACACCAAATATTAGAGGTCGAGTAATCGGAAATATGACCGTTGCAATTATCGGTACCGGTCATATTGGCCAATGTGTCGCACAAATTTTTAAAGGGATGGGCGCTAAAATAGTTGGATATGATTTATACCCAAATGATGAACTGAAGGATTTATTAGAGTATCAATCTTCGATAGAACAGGCAGTAGAACAAGCAGATATTGTTTCTTTACACATACCTGCTATTGAGGAAAATCACCACTTATTTGATGAGAAGATGTTTAAGAAGTTTAAGCAAGGAGCAGTCTTATTAAATATGGCAAGAGGATCAGTAATTGATACGACGGCACTACTAAATGCTTTAGATGAGGGCATCCTATTAGGAGCTGGACTGGATACCTATGAACATGAAGCGCCTTATATTCCCAAAGATTTTTCAGACAAGGAAATTGAAGATGAAGTCTTTGTAAAAGTATTAGACCATCCTAAGGTGATTTATTCTCCTCATATTGCATTTTATACGGATGAATCAGTAAAAAACTTAGTAGAAGGCGGCCTAAACGCTACATTAGATGTCATTAAAACTGGAACAACCAAAAATCGAGTAAATTAAGATAAAAATTAGATATACAATTTTGTATATCTAATTTTTATATAGGGGGTAGGAAGGAAAAATGAAAGCAAGAGTTTGGTTTGATGAAAAACGTCAAATGAGTTATTTTGATCAAGTTATTGAGAAGGGGACAAATCAATTTGAGGGGGTATTAGCCGGTCAAAGTGAAGCAAATCTATGGAAATTATCAGAAGGTGACTGCTTGATGTATTCGACGGCTTTGTTTGAAAAGACAGCTAAAAAGAGTGGTAAACTGATCTATGAAGGAGACATTGTTAAGAGCCGATATATTCATGAACGATTAAATTGTGGAGGACTTAATACACCAGAAAATATCGGAGTGGTTGTTTTCAGACAAAATGAATGGCAATTGAAAGTTAAAGTAGAGAAAAAATTAGCTTATTTAAGGGATAACTATTTTTATTTTTCTTTGGATGATCCTTATAGCTATCGTCAAGTCATTGGAAATGAATTAGAAAATGATCTCGATCAATTAGTCGAGAAACACACCACCAAAATGTAAACCAAGAGAAGACAGCTCTTTGTCAATTATTTTAAGGGTTTTGTTTAGCTTGAGGATAAAATCAATAGCATCATAGATTTTATGTATTTTACCTTTATTGAAACAAAACTTATAATAAAATTGTAAGCGCTTAATAAAAAATATAATGGAAGGTAGTGAAAACATGGTGAAGAAGCTAAGTAGTGTTGACTTTAACCAAGTTGTTGATCAGTATGCCAAACCTTTTGAAATGGTTCAAGTTTTAGACGAAAATGGAAAAGTTGTTGATCCAGAAACATTGAAATCAATAACAGATGAAGAGTTAGTATCTTTGATGGAAGATATTGTTTGGGGTCGTGCTCTTGATGAGAGAACAATTATTTTAAATCGCCAAGGAGCCTTGGGAAATTATGCAACGGCAGGAGGGCAAGAAGCGAGTCAATTCGGCTCATTGGCTGCCTTAACTCGTGATGATTTCTTAGTTCCGACTTATAGAGATTTAGGAGTATTGATTCGTCACGGATTGCCTATGTATCAAGGGTTCCTATGGTATAAGGGCCATGTTGCAGGTAACCAATTTGAGCAGGATTTTAATGCATATGCTCCCCAAGTAATGGTAGGAGGAACTTTACCTCCAGCAGCGGGTGTAGCCATTGGTAAAAAATTCAACGATTCAAAATCAGTTGTACTGGCTCTTTGTGGAGATGGAGCAACGTCACAAGGTGACTTCTATGAAGGAATCAACTTCGCAGGAGCTTATCAAGCACCATTAATTACAGTTGTTCAAAACAATAGATATGGTATATCTGTTCCAGTGGCACAACAAACAGCTGCTCAAACCTTGGCTCAAAAAGCGGTTGCAGCAGGTATTACTGCTGTACAAGTAGACGGCATGGATCCAGTCGCAATGTATGCAACAGTCAAGAAAGCACGTGAATATGCGATAGCGGGTAACGGTCCTGTATTAATTGAAGCCTTGACTTATCGTTTTGGACCGCATACGATGTCGGATGATCCAAAACGTTATCGTGGAGACGATGAACTAGCAGAATGGATGGCAAAAGATCCACTTATTCGTCTTCGCAATTATTTAACAGAAAAAGGCTTATGGTCAGAAGAAAAAGAAAATCAAGTCATTGAAGATTTGAAGAGTGAAGTAAAAGAAGCGATGGCACGTATGGCACAAGAGCCTGCTCAAAAAGTTTCTGATTTCTTGAAGAACATGTTTGAAGTGACTCCGCCAAGTATTTTAGAACAAATTAAGAAGTATGAAGCAAAGGAGATGAGATAAGATGGCAGTATTAACACTAGCACAAGCAATTACAGCAGGACTTAAAGAAGTTTTAAGCCGTGACAACAAAACCTTAATATTTGGTGAAGATGTCGGTTTAAACGGAGGTGTTTTCAGAATTACCGATGGATTACAAGAAGAATTTGGGAAAAATCGTGTGTTTGACACACCGTTAGCAGAATCAGCTATCTTAGGCATGGCAACAGGTTTGGCTACAGAAGGTTTTCGTCCTATTCCAGAAATACAATTTTCTGGTTTTATCTTAGAAGCAATGGATCCTCTAGTGGCTCAAATTTCTCGTTTTCGCTTTCGTTATGGTGGAACTCGTCAAATGCCTGTAACCATTCGTGCTCCATATGGTGGGGGAGTTCACACACCTGAATTACACTCTGATTCATTGGAAGGAATGATGGCTCAAGTTCCTGGCTTACGTGTAGTTATTCCTTCTTCTGCTTATGACGCAAAAGGTTTACTCATTTCATCTGTTGAATCGAACGATCCAGTTGTTTTCTTAGAACATTTAAAATTATATCGCTCAGTTAAAGGCGAAGTACCTGAAGAATATTATACTGTACCGTTAGATAAGGCGAATGTAGTCCGTAAAGGAAAAGATATTACTTTAATTGGCTATGGACTAATGGTAGGGTTGGCAGTTAAGGCTGCTGACAAATTAGCACAAGAAGGAATTGAAGCAGAAGTAATCGATTTACGTACCGTAGCTCCTTATGACTTTGAAACAATTCAGTCTTCGATTGCAAAAACTCATCGTGCAGTTGTTTTACAAGAATCGCAACGACTTGCAGGAATTGCTGGTCAGATAGCTTCAGATATTAGTGAACGTTGCTTTATGGATTTAGATGCACCTGTTGCGCGTGTAACCTCACCTGATACTGTTTATACCTTTGGGGCAGCGGAGTCAGTTTGGATACCAGATGAGAATGATATCTATGAACAGGCTCTAGAAACATTTAAATTCTAAAAGGAGGCATTTTGATGTATCAATTTATATTACCTGATGCTGGTGAAGGTACTCATGAAGCAGAAGTGCTCACCTGGCATGTTAAAGTTGGAGATAAGGTTGAAGAAGACCAAATCATTTTGGAAATACAAAGTGATAAAGCTGCTGTTGAATTGCCTTCACCTGTATCCGGAACAATTTCTAAGCTATATGCTGAAGAAGGTGAAATTGCTTTAGTAGGCAAGCCTATTGCCGATATAGCTCTTGAAGGAGAGGAAGTGGGGAGCCAAGTAGAAAATGTTGCTCAACCAGATTCTCAAGATAATCTGGTTGAAGAAAACAGCTCCAATACATCAGATACAGTGGATCTAGTGGAAGAAAAAGATACTAATAGAACGGAAGCTGTATCGGATGATATTCGTAAGATGGCTATTCCTAGAGTACGTAAATATGCTCGTAGCAAGGGGGTTGACCTTTCGAAAGTAATCGGCACAGGAAATCACGGTAAGATTACGATAGAAGATATCGATCATTTCTTAGAAACAGGTCAAACTGTAGCCCCTAGCGAAGAAACTTCAAATAAACAAGTAAGTCAAGCAGTCGTTGAAAATCAAGTGTCTACTTCTAGCGCGACTCCAGTAGCTACTGAAGCAATGGCTGAAGATCGAGTGGAAAAACTGAGCATGATGCGTAGAGTAATTGCTAAAGCCATGGTTGAAAGTAAGCGAGTTTCACCTCACGTAACGGTATTTGATCAAGTAGAAGTTTCAGCTTTAGTGGAACATCGTAATCGAATGAAACAAATTGCTAAGAATAAAGATATTAAGTTAACCTATTCTGCATATTTTGTGAAAGTTCTAGTGGCTATGTTGAAACGTTTCCCAGAACTAAACGCTTCTATGAATCTTGAAAAGGGAGAAATATATTACCATAATTACTATCATATTGGCGTAGCTACCGACACTCCTAAAGGCTTATATGTTCCTATGATTCGTAACGCAGAAAGAAAGAGTCTATTTGAAATAGCTCAAGAAATCCAAACTCTAGCGGATAAAGCTCAAAATGGAGAGTTAGAAACAACAGATATGGATAATGGCTCTATGACTTTAACCAATGTGGGTGGCTTAGCAACAGGTGGAGTTTGGTCTACACCTATTATTAACCAACCTGAAGTAGCTATTTTGGGTGTAGGTCGAATTGAAGAACAATTCTTACCAGATGAAGAGAAGAATCCAGTATTAAAACCTGTGTTAAAATTATCTTTTGCTTTTGACCATCGAGTAGTGGATGGTGTAACCGCTCAAAAAGCAATTAATTTAATGAAAGAATACCTAAATAATCCAGATTTATTATTATCGGAAGGGTGATTGACAAATGGTAGTAGGAGATTTTGCAAAAGAAGCTGATACGATTGTAATTGGATCTGGACCGGGGGGATATGTTGCCGCCATTCGAGCGGCACAAACAGGTCAGAAAGTACTCATCATTGAGAAAGATCAAATAGGGGGAGTATGCTTAAATGTTGGTTGTATTCCTTCAAAAGCAATGATTACGGTCGGAAATGAATACGTTAAGACTAAAAACAAAACGCCTTATGGATTAGAATATGGAGACGCAAGTCTGGATTTTACGGCTCTACAAGATTGGAAGAATAATGAAGTAGTCAAAAAACTAACAGCTGGCGTTCAAGCCTTATTGAAAAAGAATAAAGTGGAAATAATCCATGGCGAAGCAATGTTTACTTCTGACCAGACTGTTCATGTTGTAAAAGAAGGAGAAATGGGCGAGACCTATCAGTTTAAGAATGTGATTATAGCTACTGGTAGTCGTCCAATTGAACTTTCAGGTCTACCATTTAGTGAAAACATTATTGATTCGACAGGACTACTTAATTTAACAGAACTTCCAGCATCCTTAATTATAATTGGTGGCGGCTATATCGGAATGGAATTGGCCGGAGCCTATGCTAATTTAGGTACTAAGGTAACAGTCATTGAAGCAAGTGATCGAATTCTTAATGGTTTTGAAAGTGATTTGACCAAGCCAGTTATTAAACAGATGAAAAACAAGGGTATTGACATAATTACTAAAGCAACCGTTGAATCAGCAGTAGACAAAGAAGGAAAAGTGACCGTTTCATATTCTGTTAAAGAGAAAAAAGAAGACCTTTCAGCTGATAAAGTAGCGGTTTTAGTAGGAAGAGTTCCTAATACGGATCTCTTAAGTTTAGAGTTGGCCGGAGTTAAGGTTGATGATAAAGGTTTAATTCCAGTTAATGAGAAAGGACAAACCAATAAAAATAACATATACGCGATTGGCGATATTGTCGCAGGACCGGCTTTAGCTCATAAAGCGAGTTATGAAGCAAAAGTTGCAGCTGAAGCAATTGCTGGTCATGCAGGAGTAGCAGTTGATTATTCAGTTATTCCAACAGTCTGCTATACTTATCCAGAAATTGCGACAGTCGGATTAACTGAAAAACAAGCTAAGGATCAAGGAATCAATGTCAAAAAAGCAAAATTCATGTTCCAAAGCAATGGTCGTGCTCTATCAATGAATGAAAAAGAAGGATTTGTTCGTTTAATCTCCGATAAAGAAACAAATCGTTTGATAGGGGCTCAAATGGTTGGTCCAGAAGTAAGTGAATTAATTGGAGAAATCACCTTGGCAATTGAAAATTTAATGACAGCTGAAGATTTGGTATTAACAATTCATAACCACCCAAGCCTAACAGAAACCATAATGGATGCTGCTGAAATACTTTTAGATCAAGGAATTCACCAATAGCAAATTAAAAGGAGATTTATATGATGGAAAATAAAATGACCGGTAAACAATTTGCAATGAATATTCTTAATGGTTTAGCTCTAGGTACGGTAATCGTATTAATTCCTGGCGCCCTCTTAACAGAACTGGTTAGAGCTATCGCGCCGGGATCACCTTTATTAGGTGTTCTAGCCATGTCAAACTCTATGCTAGGATTAGTCAGTGGTGTCATGATTGGATTGAATTTTAAATTTAATCCAATCCAAGCTGCCTCAATTGGTCTAGCTGCAATGTATGGAGGGGGTGCGGTTCAATTCGTTGGTGGCGCCCTTACCCTGAATGGAACAGGGGACGTCATTAATGTCGGCTTAACATCTGCATTAGCTGCTTTTGTGATATTATTAATTGGAAACAAGCTAAAATCATACACAATTATTGTAATTCCCACTTTAATGTTAGCTTTAGTAGGGAGTATAGGCCATTGGATTTTGCCTTATGTCAAAGGTATTACTGTGCTAATTGGACAAGGCGTGGCTAGCTTATTAACACTTCAACCGATTATAATGTGTATTTTAATTGCTATTGTTTTTTCGATCTTGATAGTCTCTCCAATTACAACGGTAGGAATTGCTTTAGCTGTAGGACTTTCAGGTATAGGCTCGGGAGCTGGAAACCTTGGTATTTGTGCTTGTGGTTTTGGATTAGCTATTATGGGATGGAATGTAAATGGTTCAGGAACAGCCTTGGCCCACTTTATTGGTTCACCTAAGATGTCAATGCCCATTGTGGTTAAAAATCCTAAGACAATGATTCCGATTATATGTAATGCTGCAGTCTGTGGGATGATGGCTGCTTTGTTCAATATTCAAGGAACACCGATGAGTGCAGGATTTGGTTTTAGTGGACTGGTTGGTCCGATAAATCATCTGAACTTAGTAAGTGGTGGTTTCTCATTGATAAACCTCCTAATTACTTTTGTTGCTTTTGTGGTAGTTCCTGTTAGTTTAGGCTTCGTCTTTAAATACGTTTTTACCCAAGCGGTGCCATTAGTAACCGAGGAAGATTATCGTTTAGAATTATAAAAACAAAGTAAGAAAGAAGGAAAGTTATGTCGTTCATTTCACAAATTAAGTCCTTCAAACAAAAAGAAAGATCTAGCAAAAACAAATTCGTCCTAGCTGTAGTAAAAGCTGCAGACGATGAGGTAATGAAAAGTGCAAAAAAAGCCATTCAAGAAGAAGGCTTGAAGATGATCTTTATTGATGATAAGGAGCAATTAGAAAAAATCATTGCAAATTATCAACTATCAGCAGAAGATTACGAAATCATTGACGAATCCAACGACTCACAGGCAGCTTTTGAAGCAGTTCGTTTAGTCCGTGAAGGTAAAGCTGGTGCGATTATGAAAGGGAAGCTTTCCACCGGAAAGTTATTGAAACAAGTCGTTGCTAAAGAGACAGGAATTGTCAAAAGTGGCTTATTAACCCACATGGCCGTTTTATCCATTCCCAAACTTGATCGTTTGTTAGGCATAAGTGATGGTGGCATGGTTTTGCAACCGAATAAAGAAGAGTATAAAACAATTATCCAACATGGAGTGGAAGTATTTCACAAATTAGGTGTAGAAAAGCCTAAAGTAGCTCTGTTATCTGCAGCTGAAACCTTAATTCCTAAATTGCCATCTTCTGTTAACTTTGCTGAAATCGCTGAGGAGTCAGATAATTCGCAGGCAATTATAGAAGGCCCCTTATCTTTAGATATTAGTTTATCACCGACAAGTGCAGCAGAAAAAAATTGGTCTGGAGCAATTAGAGGAGATGCTGATTTAATCATTGCTTCAGATATTGTCGCTGGTAATAGTCTATCCAAGTCACTCTTGCTATTTGGTGACGGCGAGATGGCTGGTATTATAATGGGAGCGCGCGTACCGATTATCTTAACTTCGAGAAGTGCTTCGGCTAGTGAAAAATATGCCTCTATTCTATTAGCTCAGTTAATGATGGATAAGGGGGAATAAAATGAACAAAATTATTGTCATTAATCCGGGAGCTACATCAACTAAGATAGCTTATTTTGAAAACGATCAAGAAATCTGGAAAGATGAAATTCTCTATACTAATGAGGAAATCAGTCATTTTCCACATGTTTTTGATCAGTTTGAAATGCGTTCCCAAGATGTTTTATCATTATTAGAAGAGCATCATTTAACCAAAGACCTTGACACTGCCGTAGGCCGTGGAGGGGGCATTGGTCCAGTGAAGTCAGGGGCTATTCTAGTTGATAACGAGCTATTAGATCGTCTAGAATTCCATCCAGTTATTGAACATGCTTCAAACCTAGGTGCCAAATTAGCACAAGCCGTAATCAATCACTTTGGGAAACCGGGTACCAACGCATATATATATGATCCAATTACAGTCGACTCAATGTCAGACGTAGCTAGACTGACTGGCATAAAAGGAGTGAGTCGTAAAAGTATTGGACATCATTTGAATATGCGGGCGGTTGCTAGACGAGTAGCGAGTGATATGGGGAAAAGTTATCAAGAGGCTAAAATTATAGTGGTTCATATGGGAGGAGGCTGTTCAGCTAGTGCTCATCAAGGTGGTGAAATTGTTGATTTTATTTCAGACGATGAGGTAATGTTCTCAGCAGAACGCTCTGGTGGAATTGCTATTAAAAATTTAATCCCTCTAATCAAAGAAAGGGGAGTCGATGCGTTTTATAAATTTGCTAGAAACGAAGCAGGCTTATACTCTTATTTTCAAACAAAGGATTTAAGATTGATCGAGCAACGAGCTGTTGATGGAGATGAAGAAGCTAAGTTAGTACTTGAAGCTATGGCTTTAGGGATTGCGAAAACAATCGCTTGTTTGGCAGCTACGATAGGCGGTCCAGTTGATGCCGTTTCAATGACAGGTGGAATGGCTCATTCGGAATTTTTAAGAAATGAAGTCAAGAAAAGAACAGCATTTATTGGTCCGTTTATTCCATTCCCAGGAGAATTTGAAATGATTGCCTTAGCAAAAGGTGGTAACCGCGTCTTAAATCAGGAAGAGACCGCACATCGTTTAGCAGAAATGGGTTAATTTGATTTTATGATGGATATAAATTCATTCATCGCTGGTGTCAATGTATAATTATTTCGCAAAGCAATACCAATCGGATAATAGTTATTGCGATCTTCCAAGGGAACCCAAGCGAGTTCTTCTAATTTGCTTAAAGGCTTAAACTCACTCGGTAAAATGCAGATTGAGTTTAAGCTTTTTAAGCTATGAGTAAGCACTTCCCAATCATTGTTGACTAGAACAATATTTGGATCGAACCCAACCTTGCGACAGCGTTTAGGTAACATTTCACCTAGCATAAAATTATCAGTTAGATTACAGAAATTTTCGTCTCTTAAATCTTTAAATTCAAGCGAAGCACGACTAGAGAGTGGGTTGCTTTTAGGTAGAACAACACTGACCTTATATCCTTGAGTGGTCGTGTTTAAAGGTTCAATATGAATGCCTTCTTCAATCTTAGGAAAAGAAACGAGGCCAATGTCAATTGTACCCTCAGCAAGCAATTGTTGAAGATGACGAGACCCATCTTGAACTAGGACCAATTCCAAGTTGGAATGGGTAGCAATAAATTTTGATATTTGAGGCATGAATTGAATGGCAAAGAGAGAAGTTAATCCGACTTTCATTATTTCAGCTGGATTATGATTATAGCCTTGAATTTCAAGAACTAGTTCATCGAAAGCTTCGGTCAAGTTTTTCCCCCTGTCATAAAGAATTTTACCGGTATGAGTAAGCGTCATTTCTTTTTCTGAATAAGTAAAAAGTTGTGTATCTAGTTCCAGTTCAATTTTTTTAATTGCTTGGGAAAGTGTAGGTTGAGTAATAAAAAGACTTTTAGCAGCGTGAGAAATGTTTTTTGTTTCTGCTACAGCAATAAAATATTTAATCTGACGTATATCCAAGATAGACACCTCCTTTTAGATTTTTTAAATTCATTATATCAAATGACGGCTATTTCTACTAATAAAGCTAATTTTTGTTTAATAGATTGTTTTGTTTTTTGCATTATGATTGATTTTATGAGAGCTTGAATATTGTTATAGTTTCCTCAAAAGCTAATAAAAATAGAGATCCTTCTTTGATTTGTCTGGCAGGATCTCTATTTAGTTTGTTTTATTTAATTGCTCCATCAACCATGCCTTTAAGGATTTGTTTTTGAGCAAAGAGGAAAACAATAATGATTGGAATCATAATCATTAAGGATGAAGATAAAATCATATCCCACTGTTTAGTGTAGGAACCGGCAAAGTTTGAAATAGCAATCGGTAATGTTTGAATGTCATTACCGACACCTAACAATTGCATCGGCAGTAAGAAATCATTCCAGATCCAAATGCCATTTAAAATAATAATCGTAACATAGATTGGTTTCATAATGGGCATGACTACATAAAAGAAAGTTTGTAGTTTGTTAGCACCATCTATTTCGGCAGCTTCTTCAATCTCAAGTGGGACACCCTTTAAAAAACCATGAAACATAAAGACAGACATGCCCATTCCAAAGCCAATGTAGGCCAAGATTATCCCAGGATAAGATCTCAAGAGTGAGAAATTCATTAGGGGTTCAGTTACATTCATGGATAGGATTCTAAACCAAGTAATCAGTGGATACATGACGACTTGGAAAGGGATAACCATTGAAGCCACAAACATATAAAAAATGAGTGAAGAAGTTTTTGATTTGTATCTCACTAATCCCCAAGCAGCTAATGAACTGACCAGACTAATTAGAGCCAAGGAAGTGACAGTAATAATTACTGATGATAAAAAAGAACTAGGATAATCAATAGAGGGGTTGTTCCAAATAGTAAGGAAGTTTTCCCATATTTGTCCCCAATTTTCAGGCAGTGAGAGTGGATTGACTAATATTTCGCGAGAGGATTTGGCTGAGTTAATAAATATTAACAGTAAGGGGCTGATAAATAAGACAAAAACTAAGAGGGCGAACAACTCCAAGAAAAACTTTTTCCATTTGATAATTGACATTACATTTCGACCTCCTGACGTTTTGTAATATAAGTCTGACTAAGACTAATAATGACTAGAATAACAAAAAGAATTACTGCTCGAGCTTGACCATAAGCTAAATTATTTTCAACAGAAGCAGTATTATAAATATTCATAGTGATAAACTCAGTAGACTTGATGGCTTCACTATTCCACATCATAGAAGGGCCACCACCCGTCAAGGAGTAATTGACATCGAATATTTTAAAGGAATTATTAATGGTTAAAAATAAAGAAACAGTAAATGATGGCATAATCATTGGTAAAGTAATGTGGCGTAGCTTTCCCCACCAATTGGCTCCATCTAAGGAAGCAGATTCATACAATGAACGAGGAACGTTTTGCAAGCCCGCGTAATAAATCATCATAATATAACCGGCATATTGCCAAGTTGAAGTTAAAACCAAGGCAGAAACAGCTAGACGCGGAGAACCTAAGAAGAGATTTTCAACCAGCCAATCGAAAGCCAACAATTCTCCAACTTGAGGAAAAACATTATTATAGATAAATTGCCAAATATAACCCAAGACAATTCCACCAATTAGATTAGGAACAAAGAAGCCCGCACGATAAATATCTCTACCTTTAACTTGACTAGAAACAATCATAGCTAAAGTAAAAGCGACTAAATTAATAATAATTATATTAAAAAAAGCAAAAATAAAGGTAACCATCAGAGAATAACGAAAACGAGAATCGGCAAAACTTTCTTTATAATTACCTAAACCAATAAAATCTGCAACAGGCTTAATAATCCCGCCCCAATTCGTAAATGAATAATAAATGCCCATCACGAAGGGAATGAAAATCACTAAAGTAAGTGCAATAAAAGCAGGGGCCACTAAAAAAATAAAATTGCGACGCTGCCGTTTACTACGAGATTTTTTATGAGAGGCAGATGCCATAAGAACCCTCCTTATAAATGAAGGAACTAGAAGAAACCCTCTAGTCCCTTTAAGAACACTGCTAAATTAACCTTTTATTCTGAAAGTTGTGAAATTTCTTCAGACATTAGTTGAATGAATTCATCTTTGTCAATGTTACCTTGAGCAAATTGACCATAGATAGGGCCTAGGTTATTCATACCGAAACCATCAGGCATAAAATAAGTCGAATCAAAGGAGTAAACTGGCTTTTCATCAACAATCCATTGTGCTAAGAATGCAGACATTGGCGCTTGTGGTGTTTCTTCAGTGGTTGAGAAAGGTGAGATCATATTGGCTTGGTTTACAATATAGTCTTGACCTTCAGGAGTATCCACCATGTCTTGGAAGAATTTATTGATAGATTCCATTGCGCCAGATTCTTTATTCACAACATAATATGATGGAGCACCAATAAAGAGACCATCAGCATTTGCATCAGTTCCTAGTGTTTGATAAGGAATGAAGCCCATTTTGAAATCAGCCTCTAATTCTGCTAAGTTGGGATCTTTCCAGTTTCCTTGATGAAGGAAAGCTGCTTGCCCTGTAGCAAAAGCAATATCCATGTCTTCTTGTGTACCTACTGTTAACATTTGCTTGTCAGTATGTTGGAAGAGAAGCTCTACCCAATCCGCATAGTTTGCCATACGGTCTTCATCGACTTCACCTTTAAGGGTCATTTCTGTAACAGTACGGTCACCATTTTCTAAACCGGATCCAAGATAAGCGTTGAAGTCATGATTACCCATAATCCATGTTTCGCCTTCTTTAGTAGCATTTGCTACAACTGAAGTCAGTCCTAATTCTTCTTTACGATTTTCTAAATCTTCAAAAGCAGCTTTGACTGCTTCAAAAGAATCTAAACTAGCTGGATCAATGCCTGCTTTTTCTAAAAGGTCTGCATTATAAGCTAAACCATAGCCTTCAACTGAAACAGGGAAACCATAGACTTCATCACCTTGTTTAAATTCAAATTCAGTTTGATCAATCCAATCACCTTCAAGAGGAGTGAGGAAATCAGCCCAGATATCGTAGCCTCCTTGCCCTTCAATAACAAAGACATCAGGACCGTCACCCGCTGTGAAATCTGATTTCAATTGGTCACCTAGAGTACAAGAACCAGAACAGACTTTAACTGTAACATCCACTCCATTAGCCTCACCCCATGTTTTAGCATAGTTAGTTAAAGCCTCTTGAGTTTCACTTTTGTTAGAATAGAGCGTAAAAGCATCAGGACTGTCAGACGCAGCTGAAGCGCTCGGCAGAGATATGAGAGAACTAGCCGCTAAAATCAAGCTAGCCTTAGAAATTTTTGATAGAATTGTCATGGTATTCCTCCTATAATTTTAACTTTTGTTATAATAATTATAGCTTTAAGAATAAAGGTTTGCAATCGTTTGCAAAATTAATAAAAAAAGTTACAAACAGGAGGACTAGGATGGCTAAAGAAAGTGCATTAGAGTTAAGGAAGCTGGTAATTTACAGTATATTTACCCGTAACTTTTCAAAAGAAGGTAGTTTTAAAGAGGTGGAAGCTGAAATTCCACGTTTAAAAAAGTTAGGGGTTGATATGGTTTGGTTTTTGCCTCATTATCCGATCGGAAAGATTAAACGAAAGGGCACAAAAGGATCACCCTATGCCATAAAAGACTATCGCGGCATTCACTCAGAGTTAGGTAGTCGCGAGGATTTTATTCATTTAGTGGATCAAATTCATCAAGCGGGTATGAAAGTGATGATTGATATCGTTTATAATCATACCTCTCCAGACAGTCTTTTAAGCAATCAAAAATCTCAATGGTTTTATCAAAAACCAGACGGCAGTTTTAGTAATCAGATTGGTGATTGGACAGATATTATCGATTTGGATTATAATGACAATTTTGACTTATGGGATTATCAAATTGAGACTTTAATGGACTATGCCAAAATCGTTGATGGTTTTCGCTGTGATGTAGCTTCTTTAATTCCTTTAGATTTTTGGTTGGCTGCTCGTGAAGCAGTTAAAGAAGTTAATCCTGACTTAGTGTGGTTAGCAGAGAGCGTTGAGCCTTCATTTATTCTCGAAACAAGAAAACAAGCTATGACCGGACTGTCAGACTCCGAAGTCTATCAAGCTTTTGATTTGACCTATGATTATGATATTTTTAATGATTGGGTTGCTTATTTAGAAGAAAATCAACCTTTATCTGCTTACCTTACTAGTTTAAATCGACAAAATTGGATTTATCCTGCCAACTTCACTAAATTACGTTTTTTAGAAAATCATGATCAAAAACGTATTGCAGCAAGAATTAAGGATAAGCACTCGTTAGAACAAATAACAGCCTTTAACCTCTTTTTACGTGGTGCGCATTTAATCTATAATGGACAAGAGATTCAAGCTAATCATCTACCTAATCTTTTTGAAAAAGATCCAATCGACTGGTCTAATGAGTCGACTTTTTCAGAGTATTTAGCGGACTTAATCCAAATTAAAAAGGAGTATATTCCTTGTGAAGGAAGTTTTGAAGTGGGTGGCGATGATGACTTAGAAGCTGTTTGGGTTAAGTATCAAAACCATGAAGAATGTTTGATGGGGATCTTTGCTTTGAATAAAGAAAAACATGGTTCGATTAAAATACCACTTGCTGATGGAGCATATCGTCATCTATTAGAGGATAGATGGATAAAAGTTAATGATGGAGAAATAGCCTTATCCGATAGACCTCAATACCTCACTTATAAAGAAGATTAAAGCCAAGCCTCATATCAAAACAAATTGGTATAAGGGTACATTTGTTATATGCTGAAACATCAATAAGATTTGATGTGAGGTGATAAAATGGAAGATTTAAAGGTGATGGTTGATTAAGACAAAGCGTTAAGTGATGAGAATCGTTTAGTTATTTTGCAGCTTTTGAAGAAGGGGGAACAGTGTGCTTGTGTATTACTTGAGCAACTTGACCATTCTCCATCGGGATTGTCTTACCACATGAAAAAAATAGTTGGATCAGGCATTGTTAAAGAGCGTCAGGAAGAGAAATGGGTTTACGGTCGTATTTCTAATCAAGGGCGAAATCGCTTTATATCAAATCTCAATGTTTTAACTAAGCCTACTGATAAAGAAATCAACAAGTTTTAAGCAGTTAGCTATTTAAAGGAGTTGTAAAATGAAAAAAGTAGCATTTGTCTGTGTTCATAACTCATGTCGAAGCCAAATAGCAGAAGCGCTTGCCAAACGTTATGGTCAAGGTGTAATTGAGGCATATTCAGCTGGAACGGAAGAAAAAGATCAAATTAATCAAGAGGCTGTGCGTTTAATGAAAGATATCTACCAGATAGATATGGAAGCTAACCAGCAGCCTAAATTAATCACTGAACTAGCTGAAATCGACTATTTGATCACTATGGGCTGTAATGTGAATTGTCCGTTTCTTCCTTTTAATGATCGCAAAGAGGATTGGGGCTTAGAAGATCCCAGTGGTAAATCAGATGAAGCATTTAAAGAAGTGATTGCTTCGATTGATCAAAAAGTCAAAGAATTAGTTGCCGAAATTAGTCAATTATAGGAGGTTTTTTATGAATCAAGTTGAAATGAAATCGTTTGAAAAAAACTTAACATTATGGGTGTTGGTTTGTATGATGATGGGTGTGTTAATTGGAAAATTCATTCCGCAAATACCAGTCTTTCTCGGGCAATTTGAATTCTATAATGTTTCCATTCCTACAACTATTCTCCTATGGATTATGATTTACCCTATGATGTTGAAAATAGATTTTAATAGTGTTAAGAATATTGGAAAAAATCCTAAGGGCTTATATATTACTTGGATGGTCAACTGGGTGATCAAACCACTTACCATGTATTTAATCGCTTATTTATTCTTTAATATTATCTATGGTCGTTTCTTATCAGCTGAATTAGCTTCTGAATATGTAGCGGGTGCCGTTCTCTTAGGAGCAGCTCCATGTACTGCTATGGTCTTTGTTTGGTCGAAATTGACTCGAGGAAACAGTGCTTATACTTTGGTTCAAGTGGCAACCAATGATTTGATCCTTTTAGTAGCTTATGTGCCAATTGTTAGTTTCTTATTAAAGATGGGGAATATTGCTATTCCTTGGGAGACGCTATTATTATCTATTGTACTTTTTATTGTTATTCCGCTTTTAATGAGTATGGTTACACGTCGCATTATTATCTCAAATAAAGGCAATGATTACTTAGAGAATACCTTTATTCCATCTTTTGATCGTTACACTTCTTTAGGCCTATTATTGACTTTGATTATTATTTTCTCTTTCCAAGGTAACCATATTATGAATCAGCCGCTTAATATTCTATTGATTTCTATTCCTTTGATTATTCAAACTTTACTAATCTTTGGAATTACTTTTGCTATAGCATATAAAGTCAACCTGCCATACTCAATAGCAGCACCTTGCGGCATGATTGGTGCTTCTAACTTTTTTGAATTAGCGGTAGCGGTAGCTATTTCACTTTTTGGACTTTCTTCTGGAGCTACTTTAACGACTGTTGTCGGTGTCTTAGTAGAGGTGCCTGTTATGTTAATGTTAGTTCGCTTTGCTAATAGTAAGCAACATTGTTTTAGAAAAGAAGAGCAATCCATTTAATAGATTGCTTTTTCAGCTAGCATTCGATTAAATAAATTGCTATGATATAATGAATATAAATAATTTCAAGGGGTGAGTAAGATGGATGCTGGAGAAGATGTTCGAGTCTGGAGTAACAAGAATTATAAAAAAAGACATTCACTATCAGCATCGCTTACTCGCCTTGCTTTTAGTGGGTGTTCTTTAATTGTTTAACTATAAAAATGACAGTGATTTGTAAAATCACATATAAATGAAAGAATTTTCATTTAGGAGGGAAACAAATGAAGAAATACCAAATCGATCAAATTAATCATTTACAAGAAAAAATCAATCGCATGGACCCAATTGATATTGCTGAACAATTTGATAACTTAACGGCCTATGAAATTGCTTTAAGGATTAAATTGTTGAGTAAAGATCTATTAGCGGATACTTTTGCCGAGCTGAGTAAAGAAAAGAAAATGGAAATCATTGAGATTCTATCTGATGAAGATACTGGTGAATTGATCAAAGAACTTGATGAAAATGAACTAGTTGACACTTTGCAAGAATTACCAGCCAATATGGTAAAAAAAATCATGCAATACTTTGTCACCGAAGATCGGCGACCAATTATTAATCAATTGTTGGGTTATCCAGAAGAAAGCGTCGGATCAGTGATGACCGTTAACTTTTTAGCTGCAAAAGAACGCTTGACCCTTAAAGAAATATATAATCTGGTACTCCAATCAGACCTAGATGCCAATAAATTAGAACAAATCTGGATTACAGATGGATCGCTACGCTTGTTAGGATTTATTCATTTGGGTGATTTAATTCGTTATCCTCAAGCTGAAGTATCTGACTTATTAAAGGGCTTAACACGCACAGTATCAGCTAAAGATGATCAAGAAGTGGTAGCTAAATTGGCTCAAAAATATGACTTGTCAGAAATACCGGTTGTCGATTCAGAAAATCGTTTAGTAGGTACTGTTCCTGTTGAATGGGCCATTGATATCTTAGCAGAAGAGTACCATGAAGACTTCGGAAACATTCACGGGATCAATGACGTGGAAGAAACGCATTATTTAAAACAATCTGATTTGTCGATAGCCCGCAGTCGAATTACCTGGTTAATCATTTGTTTAATTACTGCATCTGTCACGGGTTTTATAATTCAACGCTATGAAGTGACTTTAGCTACCAACGTAGCTTTAGCCATGTATATACCGATGTTAATGGATAGTGGGGGGAATGCAGGAAGTCAGTCCTCGACTACTATTATAAGAGCCCTATATTTAGGAGAATTACAAGGTGTTTCTTTTGTGAAAATTTTACTAAAAGAACTTAGGATAGGTTTTATTGTTGGACTTGCCTTGGTTGTGGTCAATATGTTAAGAATTTTAATTTTAGATTCTGTTTCATTCCAAGTGAATCTGGTCGTATCGATCACTTTATTAATGACCGTCATGTTATCCAAAGTAATCGGTGGTTTATTACCAATTTTGGCAGACAAATTAAAGATCGACCCTACTGTTATGGCAGGTCCTTTAATTACGACGATTGTTGATACTGCATCCTTACTAGTATATTTTGAAGTAGCTAGTCGTTTATTGAATATTTAATCCAGTGAAAACCATCTTGTTGCTAAAAGACACTGCACCCCATAAATGGGACAGAATAAAAACACCTTTCACACGAATTCTGAACGGCTCCCTGTTAAGTAGATAGGTAAAAAAAGTAAATTTTATGCACCTATGGATTTTATCCGTAGGTGTTTTTATGTTGGTCTCACTATTTGGGGTCAGTTCTAAAAACAACAAGATGGTTTTTATATTAAATACGAATTTGAGTCCATTTTCCTGCCTTAAATCGGTGGCGCATAAGAAGAAAGCGTGAAAATTGATCAGATAGTACACCGATCCAAATGCCAGCGAGTCCGAGCTTAAAAATATTGACCAAAATAAGAGTAACTGCGGTACGAATAATGGATGCTGAAATAATTCCTACGAATAAGGTATATTTAACATCACCACCTGATCTAAGACAACCTGCATAAATGATTTGTGAGATCTGTAATAGAACAATGACCATAGTGAATTGAATAACAATAATAGATTGGTCAATCAACTGAGGGTCCCTGAAGTAAATACCCATTAAATCGCGTCCGAAGAAGAATAAAAAGGCTGAGAGTATTATAGAAATAACAAGTCCTATTCGTTGGCAAATTTGACCAAATTCAATCGCTACTTTAGGTTTTTCTTCACCTAAGGCCTTACCTGCAAGAGCAACAGCCGCTACCTGCATTCCATCCGCAAAAGAAAATCCTAAACCCAAAATATTCATACCAGCATTATGGATTGCGAAAGTGTTTGTTCCTAAGCTAGCAGCAGTTAATGCAGTGGCTAAGAAACCAATCCGCATCGCTAAGTTTTCGATATACATAGATGATGAGAGCTTCCCAATCGTTTTAGCAACATTGAAATCAAAATGAACTTTGTTTTTCAAGAGATACCTAACTTGAATCAAACTATGAGGTTTAAATAATGAGCGTACACTCATAAACATTGCTACGACTGAACCGAGTACAGTCGCAATAGCCGCTCCTTTAATACCTAAAGCCGGGAAGCCAAACTTACCACCAATTAATAGGTAGTTAAAAAAGACGTTCAAGACAGAAGAAGTCAGGTTAGTGACAAAAGCTATTTTGGTATTACCACTTCCTCTTTGAGCGGCATTGATCGTCATAGCAATTAAGTTAAAGACCATGCCACCCATAATAATTTGATAATAAAGAACTGCAGAAGGGTGAGTATCTGGTTGACTACCTGCTAAGTGGATAATATCACTGGCAAAGAAAACAGTGATCAAACTAAAAAGTAAACATAATATAAGAGTTAGAATCATGGCGGTAAGAAAAACGCTATTAGCACCCATTTTATCTTTTTGACCTCGACGTCTAGCAACTAAAGACGAAACGGCTATATTAATCGAAATAAAAATTGCTAAGGCAATAAATTTTGGTTGAGTGGTTAAACCAACGGCTGCAATGGCATAGCTTCCTAAACTTCCTACCATCATGGTATCTATCATCCCCGCTAAGGCAATAAAAAAAGACTCCAAGACCGAAGGCCAAGCCATTTTTAAGGCTGTTAAATAATATTTTTTGTTCATTTTAAATCATCCTTTATTTAACTTTGTAAAAAAAGTATTCAACTACAATCCTATAACTTTGCTGTCTATATTACCAGAAAATTGCCCCCTTTGTTTCTACCAACGGAGTTTGAATAGGTTTGAATTAATATCAGTAGAATAGCTACTTATGCTATAATGTTTGAGAATGGACGGAGAAGGAGTGCCACAATGATTCAAAATATTAAAATTAGTGACAAAGAACATGATCAATTTGTAAAAGAACATTCTAATGGCGATATGTGCCAACTATCCTCTTGGGGAAAAGTAAAACAAGCTTTTGGTTGGAAGTGGTCAAGAGTTAGTGTGGGAACTGATGCCCAAGTGACAGGCGCCGCTTCCTTATTATATAAAGAAATCCCATTGATCAAACGGTCTATCTGTTATGTTTCAAGGGGATTCGTGGTCGATTGGTTCGATGATGAATCGGTCAAAGCATTGTTAGAAGCGGTAAAAGAAGATGCTAAAAAACACCGCGCTTTTCTAATAAAAATAGATCCTGATATAGAAGAATCAACAGCTGGTCTATTAGAACAAATTGAATCCTTTGGCTTTAAGCATCAAGGGTTCACTTTTGGCTTTAAAGAGGCGGCTCAACCGCGCTTTCATATGGTAACTGATATTAATAAGAATGAAAAAGAACTCTTAAAATCTTTTCAAGGTCGAACGCGAACTAATGTCAGAAAAGCCAATAAGTATGGCTTTGATTTAGAAGATGCTCCTGAGAGTAAGATGTCTATTTTCTATGACATCATGAAAGTTACTGGTGATCGAGATGGCTTTTTAATTCGTGATCTTTCATATTTTAAACGCATTTATCAAGAAATGAATCCTCCTCATGAAGCCAAGCTCTTTTTAGTAAAATTGAATCCAGACCAAGCAATCAAAGGGCTCGAACAAGATGTTAAAAACCGCCAAAAAGAACAGAAGAATTTGTCGAAGAAAGAAATCAGTGAAGGAATTCTGCAACAGTTAGAGCAAATCGAACAGTCGATTGCAAATACTTACGATTTAATAGAATCCTTAAAGCAGGCAGAAAACGAAAGTGAAGAAACCATCTATTTATCAGGAGCAATCTACGTTCAATGTGGACGCAAGGCCTATTATTTATATGGTGCATCTTCTAACCAATTCCGTGATTTATTACCTAATTACTTCATGCAATGGGAAATGATGCGTTATGCTCAAGAACAGGGGTGTTTATCGTATGATTTTGGAGGGGTGTCGGGTATGGAGGGGCATCCAGAGGATGACGCACCTGGTTTGTTTGAATTTAAAAAGCGATGGGGAGCTAATAAAAGAGCTCGAATCGGTGAGTTTGATTACGTACTTTCGCCAATACTTACTAAATTATATCGCTTTGCCTTTTCTTTAAGAGCGCGATTGATTCAGCTTAGAAATCGGTAACGGCTTTATTTTAACGAAAGTTAAAATGGATATTAGCAAGCTACTTCTAGGGGTTCAAATTTTAAGTGAGTTACATATGAAATTAAGATTATATTTAAAATACTATTCGAACACTTGAAGTAGAAATATTGAATTAAATTCTTCCTTATTATTTTATGGCTAGTAATATATAATAGCCCAACTTATATTTTTATTTCTAAGATTCACTTAATTTCATTTAATTAGAATGTGAGAGCGGATCAATTGGAAGATTTTTCACCTATGCTATAATATCAAAGAAAGATGGAGAAGGAGTTCCACAATGATTCGAAATATTATAATTAGTGATACTGAACATGATCAATTTGTAAAAGACCACCCCAATGGCGATATGTGTCAATTGTCTTCTTGGGCCAAAATAAAACAATCTTTAGGTTGGAAGTGGTCGAGAGTTAGTGTGGGCCATGAAGACCGAGTGACAGGAGTTGCATCCTTATTATATAAAGAAATTCCTATTATCAAACGTTCTATTTGTTATGTGTCTAGGGGATTCGTGGTCGATTGGTTCGATAACGAATCAGTTAAAGCCCTTCTAGAAGTGGTTAAAGAAGATGCAAAACAACATAATGCTTTTTTAATCAAAATTGATCCAGTTCTAGAAGAGTCCACCCCTCATTTATTAGAACAGATTGAAAGCTATGGATTTAATCATCAAGGGTTTACCTTTGGTTTTAAAGAGGCGATTCAGCCCCGTTTCCATATGATTACAGATTTGAATAAAAGTGAAAAAGAAATACTGGATTCATTTCAAGGATTGACTCGTACTAATATTCGAAGAGCTAATAAATATGGCTTTATTCTAGAAGAGGCGCCTATAAGTAAAATGGCTATTTTTTACAATCTTATGAAAGAAACAGGTGCAAGAGGGAAGTTCTGGATTCGAGATATAAGTTATTTCGAGCAAATTTATAATGAAATGAATCCAAAAGGAGAAGCACAATTTTACTTAGTGAGGTTAGATCCAAAAGCAGCCATAGAAGGATTAGATGCTAATGATAAGAATCGTCAAAAAGAATTGAAAAGTCTCAAAAAGAAAAAACCAACTCCAGAATTTGAACAACAAATCAAACATTTAGAAGAAGCGATTGAAAAATCTGCTCATCAGAAAAAAACTCTTGAGCAAATTGCTCAAGAAAATCCAGCCGGCTATTACTTATCAGGAGCCATTTTCGTTCAATCAGGTGGGAAAGGCTATTATTTATATGGTGCCTCATCTAATCAACTACGTGAATTACTACCGAATGACTTTATGGTTTGGGAAATGATGCGTCAAGCGAAAAAGCGGGGATGCCATTCATTTGACTTGGGAGCAATTTCTGGCTTAGAAGATAAGCATGAAGATGATGCACCTGGACTGTATAATTTTAAGAAACGTTGGGGTGCCGTTAAAAGTGCTCGAATTGGTGAGTTTGATTATGAATTATCGCATTTTATTTCAATCTTATATCGTCAATTATTTAAGTTGCGCCAAATTTACTTTAATTGGCAAAAGAATTGAAAATAATAGTCGTAAAGAACGATAACTGACAAATTGTAATAGATTATTACTAGAATATTCATAAATACATGATATACTAGAATCTCGAAAGGGAGGTAATTTTGTGAAATTTTTAAAACGCTCACTGGTAACAATAATGATAGTAAGCCTAATCTTTGGTTTAGTATATGCAGGTGGAATCGGCTATTATTCTAATCGTTTTCAAGCAAATACTAAAGTGGGACAAATTGATGTAAGTAACTTGACACTCCCTCAAGCAGAGGAAAAAATAGAAAAATATGTACTAGATCAACAAATTGAATTTTTTGAAAATGATCGGTCAGTAGCAAGTATTAAAATGAAGGATTTACAGCCTCAAATTGACCAATCTGCTAAATTGGAAGAGCTTTATAATAATCAAAATCCAAATGCTTGGTTAAATTATTACTTTAAAGGTCAAAGTTTTGAAGACACCTCTTTAACTGACATACAGATCGATTACCAAGTATTACAGGATAAATTAGAGGCCCAAGGCTTAGATAATAATAAGCGTTCCGCTTCACAAGATGCCTTTATCGACTATTCAGAAGCAGAAGGCTACCATGTTGTTGAAGAAAAACAGGGAACTCAGATTGATGAGGAAGCTTTAAAAAATGGTATGATGGCTCAGATTCAAGCGGGTAATTCTAACGTAGAATTAAATCAATATTACAAAAAGCCTACAATGACCAGTCAAGATAGCAAAATTGAAGAATTTTTGGAACAAATTCAAGATGTTGTAGATACAGAGATAACTTTAGAGATTGATGGCAACGAAGAAGTCATTCCTAAGAAAGAAATTGAAAAGTGGCTGCATTTTGATGAAAACAATCAAATCGTTTTCGATGAAAATATGATTATGGAATTCTTAAAAACATACAATGATAAGTATTCATCTTACTTAAATCCTCGTTCCTTTAATTCTACTTTACGAGGTCAAGTTACAGTACAACCTGGTACTTTAGGATGGTCAATTGATCGACAAGCTGAAGCGAGTCAAATTGTAGAAGATTTGCAAAAAGGCGAGGACGTACGTCGCGATCCAGTAGTAGTAGGAAGCGGTTATGGAAGTGGTGGCGATGATATTGGTTCAACTTATGTTGAAGTAGACTTAGCTAACCAAACAATGTTTATCTATATTAATGGTCAACTTTTCACACAAACACCGATTGTTTCAGGAAAAGATGGGGCTGAAACAGTTCCAGGCGCTTATGCAATTTGGAGCAAGGAAAGAGATCGGTATTTAGAAGGATATGACTGGGTAAACGAAAAAGACTATAAAGTACATGTGGATTATTGGATGCCGTTTGATACTGTTGGTCAAGGTATTCATGATACTGCTAGTAGACCGGCCTATGGTGGAGATATCTATCGTTCTAATGGATCAATGGGATGTATCAATACTCCACCAGCAGTTATGCAACAAGTTTATAACGCTTTAGAAGTTGGTACGCCTGTCATTGTTTTCTAATTTATGCAATTTTTTTAAATACAAGCATCAGCATATGTGAACAATCACATATGCTGATGCTTGTTTTTTATTTTGAAGAAACTGCGGCAGGTTAAAAACTTAAAAATAGGCGAGTATAAACACTGACATTCTTAAATACCTTGGAGGTAGCCATGAAGATTATTGAAATTTCTTATGATGAACTTGCACATTTTTTAGCTAATAAAAGTGGCTTTTCTTTTTTACAAACAGCTCAAATGGCTAAAGTTTTAGTTGCTCGCGGTTTTCAGGAAAAACGTTTAGCTTTAGAAAATGCAGGAGTTATAAAAGCTGTGGGATTGGCTTATAGCCAAAAGGTCTTCGCCGGTAAAAGAATGGAATTAATGGCAGGGACTTTTGCAGCAGAAGAACAGTATGAATCACTTTTCTACCAGCATCTAAAGTTATATGCCAAACGCATGAAAATCACGGAGGTGATTATTCAACCTAATCACAAGGATCATCTCTATAATAGTGAAGCAACAACCATTAAGGATTTAGAAGCAATACCAAGCTATTTTGATGAATTAGGTTATACTAGAGAAAAGTCAAATGTCTACAATATGCAAGGAATGCCGACTTTCCAATATTTAAAAGATTTAAGTGCTTTTACATCAGAAGATGAAAAATTGCTTTTAAAATCTTTTAATAAAAATAGTCAAAGAAAGATTAAAAAGGCTAAGCAGTTTGGTCTTTCGATACGAACAATGGACTATGAAGAAATGGAAGATTTCTGCAGAATAACTAGGGAAACCGCTCAAAGACAGGACTTTGGAGATAAATCACTAGATTATTATCAAGCAATGTATAAAAACTTTAAGGATCAAGTTGAGTTTTTAGTAGCTGAGATCAATCTTCCTAAAGCCATTGAAAAACTAAAAAGACAAATCAATGAATTAAACCCCAAAAAAGTTCAAGATCAAGACCGAATCAAGTCATTAGAGAAAGATATAGAAATGGTTCAAGCCATTCAAGATGAAGAGAAAAAAGAAATTATTCCTTTAGCAAATATGTTAATAGTTTATTTAGATCAAGAAGCAACTTATTTTCTGGGGGGATCGCTAGAATCTTATCAAAAGTTTTCAGCTCCATTTCTATTACAATATGAAGCCATGATGCGAACAATTAAAAAAGGGATTCCTTATTATAATTTTTATGGAATTGAGGGGGAATTTGATGGAAGTGATGGCGTTATGCGTTTTAAACAAAATTTCAATGGTTTTATTCTTGAAAAAACGGGCGTTTTCTTCTATCGTCCGTTCCCGCTTTATTATAAATTGACTCACTCTTTAAAAAGAATAGTATTTGGCTTAATTCCAAAAAAATAATGCAAAATAGGATAAAAACCATCTGCAATAAACAGGAGGTTTTTGTGCAGAAAATAAAGCGTTTTCCTTTTAGAATATTGAATATCTGATATAATTGAAGAGAAATAATTAGAATCTGGAGAAAGGTAAAAGAATGGATATTAGACAACTAAAGTATTTCGTTGAAATTGTTCAGTCAGATTGCAATATGACTAGAGCAGCTAAGCACCTTTTTGTTAGCCAATCTGCACTTAGTCAAATAATTTCTTCATTTGAAGAAGCTCATAATTTAGACCTTTTTTATCGCGAAAGAGGTCGCTTGGTAGGACTGACGCCGATTGGTCATAAGTATTATAAGTATGCTTTAGAAATGATTGGTCTTCATGATCGAATGATGACGACCATTCACAATGAGTCGCGCAAGCTTAATAATGTGGTACGCATCGGTCTACCTTCTATTGTATTGAGAACTAGACTAACTAATGTCGTCTTAGATTTACGAAAAACTTATCCGGATGTAAACCTAGAAATTATTGAGGGCGGTTGTCAGTTCTTATATGAAAGGTTAGATGAAGGCGATGTGGATCTGGCTATTCTGATGGATCCCATTCGACGGACAGGGGAATTTCAAGACCAGGTTCTGATTCACGATAAATTTGTTGTCTTTATGGATCCTAACAATCCTTTAGCCAAGAAGAAAAAAGTGACCTGGGATGAAGTGAACCAAATGCCTATTGCCATTTTTAATGAATCATTTTCTACTAATCGTTTGGTAATGGATCAATTTGCTCAAAGACAGATGAAACCTGAAATTTTCGTTCACTCTTCTTCTTGGGAATACCTTATTGATCTTGTAAAAGGGAATGAAATAATTACGATTCTTCCTCTATCTACTTATCATTTAATGAATTCGGATCAAATAATTTATCGCGAATTCAAAAAAGATTTACCTTTTAATATCTATTTATCAAGAAAAAAATATGAAGCTTACCCGACCAGCCATAACTTACTTTATGACTGGATTAAAAACTATATAGACCAGCAAGTAATTAGTGGGTAAGAGTCAAATATCTTTCAAGCATATTTCTAAATTTTAGAAATATGCTTTTTTTGTGCTGTCCACTCTTTTTTTAAATAATTTTTTAAATTTAACAAAACTGCTTTGAAAAAAATTAGGCAAAACTTTATTTAAATAGTTGGCGATTACACAAAGTATTTAATAGATAAAATTTAATACGAATTCATATTAAATCAAAAGCTATCGCACTTATGACCTCTTTGTGAAAAATTTTTATAAAAAAACTGTTGAATTTGTGAAAAATAGTGGGAGAAATCACAATTAAAATCCTACCTGATTAGTAAATGTAATGGAATCGATTTCTTTTTCTAAGTTGCAAGCCTCTAAATGATTGCCTATACTCAATTTGTAAGCGCTTATCAAATTTTGTGTTGCATAATTTATGGAGTAAGTATTTAAATTTGATCGATCAAAGTCAATTTTGAGTTTGTGAATTATTTTTATCTAACAAGTTTTACTTTGTGATTTTGATTGAAGGAGAGAATAATGACTCAGTTAAAGACTTTAAGTTATACGGTTGATAAAGGCATAGCCAAGCTTGTCCTCAATCAACCCAAGAGCCTGAATGCTATTAATTCAGCAATGTTGGATGACCTAAATACCTTTATGGATGCAATGGAGCAGGACGAGAGTATTCGAGTAATTATCTTGACGGGTGAAGGTAAAGCCTTTATGGCCGGTGGAGATATTAAAGAAATGATGAAGATGGATGACCAAGTGGCTAAGAAATTCATTGAATATGGAAATTATACAATGAATCGCTTAGCAGGCCTTAAGCAAATAATGATTGGGGCTATTAATGGTTATGCCTTAGGTGGTGGTTTGGAACTCGCTTTAACTTGTGACTTAAGAATAGGAAGTTCTGAAAATACAATCGGTTTTCCTGAAGTCGGCTTAGGAATTATGCCAGGCTATGGAGGCACTCAAAGAGCTGTCCGTTTAATCGGATTAGGTGCAACAAAACGATTAGTTTTCACTGGAGAATTGATAGATGGTAAAGAAGCTTATCGATTAGGTTTGATTGACTATTTAGTTCCTTCAGCAGACTTATTAGAAGAAGCTGATAAATTAGCTGACAAACTAATGCAGCAAGCCCCACTTGCTTTAAAAAAAGCCAAACTGGCTATTAATCGAGGTTCCCAATCAAGCTTACAAGAAGGACTCTTATTAGAAAATGAAATTGTGATTGGATTATTTAATAGTCAAGATCGTATCGAGGGTATGAATGCCTTTGTTGAAAAGCGAAAAGCTAATTTTAAAGCCAAATAAGTTAGGAGGAATAGTATGAGTCAATATCAAGCGATCTATGATGAAAAACGTCGTTCAGTTGAAGAGTTAGTCGCAATGATTGAACCGGGTGAAGGGATCGTTCTAGCAGCGGCTGGAAGTGAGCCATTATTGATTACCCAAGCTTTAAACAATGCTAAGCAACTTAAAGGGAATCGATTGTATCGGATGTTATCAATGTCACCGGTAGTTAATCTAGCTAAAGATCAATTAAAACAGTTTACTTTTTTCTTATCAGGCTTGGATCGTAAGGCTATGAGAAATACAGATGTCGATTTAATTCCTTCTCATTTCTCAGAAATACCCGCCATTATTAAACAAAGAGAACCAGAACCTGTAATGATTAGTCAAGCTTCACCAATGGATGAAGATGGATACTTTTCATTTGGCTTAACAGCTGCTTATACACCGTGCACGGTTGAGTTTGCAAAAAAAGTGTTTCTTGAAGTAAATGAAAATATGCCGCATACACATGGAGAGGGGATGAGAATTCATATCTCAGAAGTAACTGCTTTTGTAGAATCTTCTGAAGATGTTGTAGAATTACCGGATATCGAATTATCAGATAAGGACCGCAAAATTGGTGAGTATGTTGGGGACATTATTGAGGACGGTTCAACTATTCAAATCGGCTTTGGAACAATTCCAAATGCTGTTATGAATGCTTTAAGCCATAAGAAAAACTTAGGGATTCATACCGAAATGTTGCCATCATCAATAGTAGATCTTTATAACAATAAAGTTATTACTAATGAAGAGAAACCGGTCGGTAAACACCGTTTCTCAACAACTCTAGCTTTAGGAAATCGTCGCTTGTATGATTTTATTGATAATAATGAGGATGTCGAAATTCTTCCGGTTAACTTCATAAACAATATTGTTGAACTTGCAAAAATTGAAAACCTGGTCTCAGTCAATACAACTTTAGAAATTGACTTCTTGGGTCAATGTAACTCTGAACAATTAGAAGATTTCTACTATTCTGGTACCGGTGGTCAATCAGACTTTGCTGTGGGGGCAAGAATTGCTGCCAATGGTGTGGGAATTGTTTGTCTATATTCAACAGCTAAAGATGATACCATTTCTCGAATTGTTCCACATTTACATAGTGGTTCACCTGTTTCAACCTCAAAAAATGATATTGAAATTGTTGTTACAGAATATGGGGTAGCCCACCTTAAAGGTAAGAGTATTCAAGAAAGAGTACAAGCTTTAATTGAAGTGGCGCATCCGAAGTTCCGTGATGGTTTAAGAGAAGAAGCCATCAAGCTTGGTTATTTAGAAAATAAAAAATTAAAATAAAAGAAAAGGATTGATTTTAAAATGACTACAAAGATTGAAAAATTACAGTATTTATATCCAGAAGATATCTATGGTTACTCGCATGATCTTTCAGAAAATGAAGTAAACTTTCTAATGAAGCTGCGTGAAGTACTTGAAAAAGAACTTTATCCAGTTATTGATGAGCACTGGAAGAAAGAGCTTTTCCCGATGGAAGCTTTTAAGAAAATTACTGATTTAGGTTTGATGACTCATCCAACTCTTTTCGAGGGACGGGAAAATAAACGTAAAACTTCAGAAATTTTTAATCTTTTCCGTCTTTATGAATTAAACCGTATGGATTCTTCAATTGGTGCATTCACTATCGTCCACGGAGGACTTGCTTACTCAACTGTTTTAATCGGAGGATCTGAAGAACAAGTTAATTACTATGCACCTAAATTGGCCTCTTATGAATGGCATTCATGTTTCGGTTTAACTGAACCTCTTCACGGATCAGATATTGCCGGTGGTCTATCAACAACTGCTGAGAAACAAGGTAATAAATGGGTCTTAAACGGTGAGAAGAAATGGATTGGCGGGGCAGCAACTGCCGATGTTTTACCAATTTTTGCACGCGACGTTGAAGATGGCAAGATTAAATGTTTCATGGTAGCAGGCGGAACTAAAGGCTTAACAGTCGATAAGATTGATGGAAAGATTGCCTTAAGAATGGTCCAAAATGGACATATTAAATTAAATAATGTTGAAGTGGACGCTGAAGCGCGTTTAGAAAATATTAATGGCTTTAAAGATGTCGCTAAGATCTTATACACTACTCGTGCAGATGTGGCTCACTTAGCAACAGGTTTACATGCTGGAGCTTTAGCTAATACCTTGAAATACGTTAAAGAGCGTGAGCAATTCGGTAAGAAAATTTCTGAATTCCAACTAGTTCAAGAAAAACTAGCCAGAATGCAAGCAAACTGTGTGACTTCATTAGGACTATCTCACCGTTTAGCTGTTCTACAAGAAAAAGGTAAGTATGCAGAAGTTCAATCTTCACTTGCTAAAATGAATAACGCTTACCGTCTGCGTGAAACAGTAGCCCTAGGACGTGAGCTATTAGGTGGTAACGGTATTATTGTTGAACACGATGTGGCACGCTTCTTCGTGGATGCTGAAGCAGCATATTCTTATGAAGGAACCCACGAAGTCAACTCATTAATTATCGGTCGTCACTTAACAGGTAAAGGGGCCTTTGTTTAGAAATACCAAGCTGAAGCAAGAGATAAGGAGCGAATTATGAAGAAAAATTTAGATGAAGTAGTTATTGTTGGGGCAGCCAGAACACCTGTAGGAGCCTTCTTGGGCGATTTAAAAACGGTTCGTGTTCAAGACTTGGGAACAACTGCTTTAAAAGAAGCAGCTAAAAGAGCAGGTGTCAGCCTAGAAGAAATTGAAGAAGTTATCTGTGGCCATGTGGTTGGTTCACCTACTTCAAGTAATGTTGGTCGTGTAGTCGGCATTAATGCAGGTTTACCGATTGAATCTACTGGTTATACAGTCAACCGTTTGTGTGGTTCTGGTATCCAATCAGCTGTTTCAGCTGTACAGCTTTTACAAGCTTCTGAAAAGAAATATGTGGCGGCAGGGGGAGCAGAGTCCCTATCTAGAGCACCTTATTTCTTACCAGAAGAAGTGCGTTTCCAAGGATTTAAAACTGGTGATCAGCGATTAATTGATGCGAATACTATGATTCATACAGGGTCAGTCGGTGATGGGTACCCAGACTTGATTCATATGGGACAAACAGCAGAAACTTTAGCAAAGATGTATAAGATTTCGCGTGAAGAGCAAGATGAATTTGCTTTAAACAGTCAAGCCAAGGCCAAAAAAGCTATGGAATCAGGACGCCTCGCTCAAGAAATTGTGCCAGTTGAAATAACTGATCGTAAGGGAAATGTGACTGTGATTGATAAAGATAGTCACCCACGTCCGGATACTAGTATGGAAAAATTAGCTAAGCTAAGACCAGCTTTTGTTAAGGGTGGAAGCGTCACAGCCGGAAACTCTTCTGGACTAAATGATGGGGCAGCTTTCGAAATTTTTACGACTAAAGAAAATGCCGCGGCTAATAACTTAGAAATCATGGCTAAAGTAATGGATTATTCTGTTACTGGCTGTGAGCCAGATTTAATGGGCTTAGGACCAGTTAATTCGATTAAAGAAATTTTGGAGCGTAATGATTTTACTTTAGAAGATATCGATATTCTTGAGATTAACGAAGCTTTTGCAGCCCAAACTCTAGCCTGCTTGAAAGAATTGGGTAATGGCCCTGAAACAGAGCTATATGAACGCTTAAATCCAAACGGAGGGGCTGTTGCATTAGGACACCCATTAGGATGTACAGGGGCGCGAATGATTACAAGTATTTGTTATGAGTTCAAGAACCGTCCAGAAACACGCTATGCGATTGCATCAGCTTGTATCGGCGGAGGAATGGGAATATCTATCTTATTAGAAAACGGCTATTACAAGGACTAAGTCTAAAGAGATTAGGAGAAGATTAAATGAAAATTCAAAAAACAATGGTCATTGGATCAGGTATTATGGGCAATGGTATTGCCCAAGTCCTTGCCCAGGCTGGTTATGAAGTTTACTTAAATGATATTAAAGAAGAATTTATTGATCGCGGATTAGAAAAGATTCATAAAAACTTGCAAAGAAATGTTGAAAAAGAAAGAATGACGGCTGAAGAAGTCGAAAGAATTAAAGGAAGAATCCATAAGTCTCTTTCTTATGATGATGCTAAAGATGTTCAACTAGTGATTGAAGCAGCCACTGAAAATCGTCAAATTAAATTGGAGATTTTTAAAGAGTTAGATAAAGTCACACCTGAGGAAGCTATTTTAGCCACTAATACTTCTTCTCTGTCACTAACAGATATTGCTTCAGTAACTAATAAGCCGGATAAAGTAGTTGGTATGCACTTCTTTAATCCAGTACCAGTTATGAAATTGGTTGAAATTGTGACAGCTTTACAAAGCAGCGAAGAGACGATTCAAACCGTTCAAGAAGTGATCGATGCCTTTAATAAGACCATGATTATCGCAGATGACTCACCAGGATTTGCAGTTAACCGAATCTTAGTTCCAATGCTTAATGAGGCCATCTTTGTATTGGGTGAAGGAATTGCCAGCAAAGAGTCTATTGATACAGGGATGAAATTAGGAGCAGGTCATCCTATGGGCCCACTTCAATTATGTGATTTAATTGGTTTGGATACTTTATTATCAGTGATGACCGTTCTTTATAACGGATTCAATGATCCTAAATACCGTCCGGCACCATTGCTTAAACGAATGGTTGAAGCGGGATATTATGGTCAAAAATCTGGCAAAGGCTTCTATGACTATTAGGAATTGCTATAACTAAAAAGTTTACTTCTGTTAAACTAGAGCTAACAATTTGACCCCCTCATTTTGTCGGCTCTAGTTACTTTTATCTAACTAGTCACAAGGGGAGAGCCATAATTATGGAGGTGGAAATATGGATAAAATTTGCCAATTATTGGGGATTGAATACCCCATTATTCAAGGAGCAATGGCCAATGTGTCGCGCTATCAATTAGTAGGAGCGGTCTCTGAAGCAGGAGGCTTAGGTGTGATAGCATCTGGTGGTATGTCAGCTGATGAGTTAAGAAGACAGATTCAAGAAGTTAAAAAAATGACTCGTAAGCCCTTTGCGGTTAACTTAATGTTGCAAATGAAGAATATCGAGGAATTGGTTGAAGTAATTATTGAAGAAGGAGTACCGGTGGTTACCACTGGTGCAGGAACTCCTAAGAATTTTATATCAGCTTTGCATCAAGCTAATGTGAAAGTACTGCCAGTTATACCTAATGTTAAAATCGCTAAAAAAATGGAAGCGCTAGGTGTTGATGCAATTATAGCAGAAGGACAAGAAGCAGGAGGTCATATCGGACAAGTTTCAACCCTGCCTCTAGTTCGCCAAGTGATTCGTTCAGTTGATGTACCTATTGTGGCAGCCGGTGGTATTTTTGATGGTGCGGGTATGTTAGCTGTGGAAGCCTTAGGGGCTAGTGGAGTTCAGATGGGTTCTCTCTTTCTAAGTTCCAAAGAAAGCCCTATCAAAGAAGGATTCAGGAACTTAGTCCTACAAGCCGACGAAACAACCACGGTGGTTACTGGACGTCGTCTAGGACATCCTGTTCGTGTGTTACCGAATAAAATGACTGAAAAATATATTCGTTTAGAATATGAAGGGGCTTCAGATGAAGACCTAATGAAATTAGCAGAAGGTGCTATGCGGCGTGCAGTTTATGAAGATGATGTCGAGGAAGGATCCCTTATGTGTGGTCAATCAATTGGCTTAATTACTGAGAGCCAGAGTGTTGATGCGATTATTCAAAAATTAATGGAAGAATACCGCCAAGCACGCTTAAAGCTAATCAATCAATAAACATTTATAATAAGCTACTAAAAAACTCTAGACTTCTAGTAGCTTTTTAAGAGTTTTAAAAATAACAATAGTTGAGTAGATATCTTTAATGAAAACAGATTGAAAACGATTAATATCAGCATTCTTTGACAGGACCGCTAGAGTGTTTAAGTTAAGGATTTAAGTTAATAAGAATACTAGTATCACAACAAAAGTATGGAAGGGGTTATGACTTTAGAAATTAAACAAATTAGAGAAGACGCTATGACTTAATTAGTGGATTTAGTCCATGAGGCATGGTCCGAAGGGGTTTATAAAGCGAAGAAATTTGAAAAGACAGCATCTGCTATTTCCCTTAACAAAGCACTATAGAACAGCTCATTAGGATGCGTTGCCGTTCTTGGTGGAGAAATTGTTGGTATGACTCTTTGTTTAACGAAAGAAGCAGATTCGACTTTTAGAATGTTCCAGTTAGACTTTATTGACAAATTGATCACCTTATCCAACCAAGCGCAACCGGATGAAGTCGAACGAGTGACTCGCGTCTTCTAAAGTGAACGTCAAGCCTATAGACAATTAATTACCGAAGTCTTTGATTATTTTAAAGAACAGGACTTGGAAAATGTTTATTTAATCACCGATACGGATTGCAATTACCGTTTTTATGATTACCTCCATTTCGAGCTTATCAATGAGACACGTATTAAATTACCAACCAAAGAGGGCTTTAGATATCGGGATGAATTTATGTATGCCTATTCACTTTAAACAAAAATTTTAAGACAGCTTAATCCTTTAAGATTAGGCTTTTTTTATGCAAAAATTTAGAAAAATAAAAAAACACAAAAATTTTTGTTGACAGGAAAAAGGAAAGACGGTAATATTCATTTTGAAAATGATAATAATTACTATTTATCTTTAGGCAGATAAATTTAAAAAAGGAGATCGTATGAAGTATCAAGCAAAAACAAAAAAATGGTGGTTAGTTCTTTGTCTTATTATTGGCTCTTTAGTGAATATTTCTTCAATTCAATCTGTTAAAGCAGAAGAAGAAAGAAAAATAGTCACTTCTTTTTATCCAATGTATGCCTTAACCAAGGAAATCGTTGGCGATAAACACCCTGTTTTGATGATTAATTCAGCGAATGGTATTCATGGTTTTGAGCCTTCGGCTAATGATGTGGTGGCCATTTATGATGCTGATATCTTTGTTTATCACTCAGATATCTTAGAATCTTGGGCTCAAAAAATTAAGCACAATGTCGAAAAGCAAGAGAAATCTAATGTGATTATTATTGAAGCTTCGAATGGATTAGCTATGAAGAAAGTGCCGGGTCTAGAAAAACTAGAATTGATGGAGGGTAAAGATGAATCAACCCTTTATGATCCACATACCTGGTTAGATCCCATTGAAATAGGCGAAGAAGCAAAGTTGATTGCTCAAGCCTTAGGGGAAGTGGATAGAGATAATAAAGATTACTATTTGCAAAGAGCAGAAAGTATTGGAACGCAAGCTCAGGTTATAACGGATAAATACACCTCACTTTTTAAAAAGCTCAAGCAAAAGACTTTTGTCACTCAGCATACAGCCTTTTCTTATTTAGCCACACGCTTTGGCTTAACACAGTTGGGAATAGCAGGTGTGTCTGGACAAGAGCCCAGTGTGAAACAATTGCAAGAAGTGAAAAAGTTTGTGGAAAAATATCAAGTCAAAACCATTTTTACCGAGCCGAATATTTCAGATAAAGCTTCACAATTAATAGCCCAAGAGACTGGAGCTAAGGTAGAAGTCTTGGATCCCTTAGAAGCGGATCCCCATAATGATTTAAGTTTACTAGCTAATTTAGAAAATAATTTACAAAAACTGTTAAAAGTTTTGCAAGAAGAAGGAGAGAAATAAATGAAACCATCTAAAATACTCTTGTCATCCGCCGCTTTATTGACACTTTTAAGTTGGCATGAACCAATTAAATCAATCTACGCTCAAGATGATAAAGATTCATTCATTAATTATATTGAGGGTAGCGATGGAGAAAAGCCAAGTAATGTCTCAAGCACTGAAAACCGCACTATGGAAGAAATTTCAATGGAAGAAGGCATTGCGGGCGAGCAAATTATTGTCCAAATCAATAGGGAAGGTTATGTGACTTCTCACGGTGATCATTATCACTATTTCAATGGAGCAGTTCCTAGTGATGCTATTTTTTCAGAGGGAGTCTTAGCCCCTGAAGATTATCAATTTAATGAAGAGGATCTTGTTAGTCAAACGGATGAAGGGCAAATTATTTTAGTAGATGACCAATATTATCTTTATATAGAAAATCCAGATCAAGCTAAAAATCTTCGTTCTTTAGAAGAAGTGTTACTACAGTCATACAGTATGGATCCTGTCGATGCAAAGGCTATTTATGATTTGATGGAAGAATATGATCTTGGCGAAGAGGCTATTATTACTTATGAATTAGAACGCAGTCCTGAAGAAGTAGCAGATCAAAAAGGGATTGAAGGAGAGCATGTTGTTGTCTATTTAACCGAAGAAGAGTTTGTAACCAATCACGCTTTTGATTTACATGTTTTCTATGGTGACCTTGATCCAGAGGCTGTTTTCTCTGAAAGACTCTTAACACCTGAAGATTATCAATTGGACCAAGAAGATGTGGTCGCAGAAATTAAGAATGGATACATTGTAAAGCTAGAAGATCAGTACCAAGTTTACATAGCTCCTGAAGATCGGGCCCAAGCTGATAATATCCGAACTTTCCAAGATATTGAAGCTCAAGTAACCAGCAGTCAAAAGGTCTTTAAACAAGCAGGTGGAGTGCGTAAAGATGTAGCTAACACCATAGCAGCTGGTGAAGTGGGTGGATCAGGTAACCGCAATTCCAGTGGAGCTTACGTAACGGATGATGGATATATCTTTAACCCTTATGACGTTATAAAAGATTTAGGCAATGGCTTTATTGTTCCCCATGGTGACCACTTCCACTTTATTCCAAAGTCAGATTTAACGCCTCAAGAAATAATGATTGCAAACGCTGTTCTATCAGGTGGAAAAATTTCACAAGGCAACAGTAAAACAGCTGATAAAGGAATGGTTGATCAGATCATTCATGACAAAGCTGTTAATCATAAAGGTCCTTACACAACGGATGATGGCTATGTCTTTTCAGTGGGATCCATTACTAAGGTAACGGATACAGGTTTAATTGCTGCTCATGGTAGTCACTTCCATTTTGTTCCTTTTGCTCACTTAAACAAAGGAGAATTAGCCCAAACACAAGCTTATATTCAAAAGAAATTCGGAATTAAACGTAATTTGTTGGCTGAATTTGGTTTAGCTAAAGAAGATAACAAAGTTGATCAGCCAAGTAATAAAAAACCTTCTCAAAACCTTGATAAGATAGCTGATAAGCCAACTGAAAATGATCAAGGTAATAAAAACCAAACAAATTCAGAATATCAGCGCCTATTAGCCAAACTCTATGCTTTGCCAATCAACCAACGTCATACTGAATCTGATGGTTTGGTCTTTGACCCGGAACTCGTAACAGATGAGATTGAGGGAGACTTCGTCTTACCTCATGGTGACCACTTCCATGTTATTCCACGTTCAAGGCTATCAGATTTAGAAATTAAATTAGCAGAAATGAAATTAGGCAAACGTCCATCAGTCGCTGTGAAGCCAAAAGACCCACAAGTTGATAAAGCAGATAATGAAAAACCAGCTGAATTAGACCAAGCAAGTCAATCTGAAAAGCCTAGCCAACCAGATCAACCAAAAGCAGATGGAAAAGTTGATTTCTTAGCTCAAAATTATAAGAAGTCAGCTAAGGGTAAGGACGGTAAAACATATACAACGGATGATGGCTATGTTTTCACACCAGAAAGTATTTTGAACTACTCTAAAAAGGGGCTTACAGCTGAGCATGAAGGACACACTCACTTTATTCCTTTTGGTGATTTAGACGACAGTGAATTGAAAGCAGCTGCTGACTTTATCAATCAGCGAAACATTAATGCAGCAGAAGAAAGTAAATATACAGCAGAAGAAATTGCAGCCAAGTTGGCCTATATTTCTTTGGAAAATGGTGTAGCCATTGAAGATCTGGAAGTCAACGGTAACGAAGTGATTATTCCGCACGGTAATCATTCACATACAGCGAATATGGATAAAATTCCAACAGAATTAAAGCAGTCTAACTTCACATCGGAAGAAGACTATCAAACTCAATTGATTACGCTTAAAATGAGTGAAGTATCGCGTAATAAGGATTACATTGATGTTTGGCGTAAAGATGCTACCATTTATGCTTTAACGAAGTTCTATAAAGTAGTAGAGATACCATTAGATGACATAGAATTACCAATTAAATATGATCAAGTCTCATTAAAAGATGTAAAAACAATAGAAGATCCACTTTTTGAAAAGAAAGTCTATGTCGCTCAGCGCTATAAAGTTAAGCCATCTGATATGTTTATCTTTAATGGTCGTATCAAAGTTGGTGATCTTAATTTAGTGATCGATGAGATTGACGTAACAGAAGCCTATGAAACAGATTCAAATGATTTGCCAGAAACTGAAGAAAATGTTGAAGGAGAAAAGGATGAAGTGGTTGAAGAAACTCCTTCTAATAAAGGAGTTAGCCATCAAGCGGTCATTGAATATATTAAAAACTACTATGGTAAGGCTGCTAAGTCCGTTAAGTACGGAAAAGGTTTTGGATATATAGTGACGCCAGCTTCTGGAGAAGAGAATGTATTAATTATAGAGTCTGAAGCAAGAGCAGCGATGGAAAATAAAGAGGCATTGCCAGAACTTGCTAGTCAGAAGGATGGCGTAGATTCAGAAAATGAAGTTTCTTCACTAGATGAAACTACCAAAGAAATTTCGATGGAACAATTGAAAAATTTTGTAGGTAATTACTATGGGGTAAACCCATCAAGTATTCAAATATTTTCAGGCATGGTAATCGTTCCAAATCCTAATCCAGATTATGCCAACCTTAATCTTACGATTAAACAAGTAAAGCTTGCTTATATTATGAATGGTGAATTACCTGCTATGCCACAAGTTGCTCCTTATGCAAAAGAAGAGATTGGAGAACGAAATGATTCTAATTTAGATGATGCAGACATAGGCAAATAATCAAAATTATAACAAAGTTATGTTAAGAGTCCTTGTTAATGATCAAAGGACTCTTAATTTTTATTTAGGGAAATTAAATATCAAAATTTATGTCATACAAATAAATTTGATAGACAAGAAAGTAGGCATATTTTATAATCAAAATAAATTTTTTGATTATAAGGAGCAAAAGCTATGGCTAAGAAATATCAGTGCTCTTATTGCGGGAAAGAGTTTTCCAAGTCTAAAATTGACTGGGAAGGTTCAGAACCTGAGTTTGAAGAATATTACTGCAAAAAATGCAGCGAATCTCTTATACAAGCGAGTATCAATGCGATGGATCCCAATAGCAACGGCTATGAGGAAGACGGATTTTAGGAAGAGGAAAGGTTAGGTTTTTAAATTTAATTATTAAAGCATTTCATTTAAATAGAAAATAAGACTTCTATCGATAGGAGTCTTATTTTAATTGTCTACTACAAGACTTAGAAGTAGCCAAGGAATGTCTATTCATTCATGATATAATATAGGAACAATCTTAAAAACTTAGCTTAAAGTAGTAAGAAAAGAGGTATTTAATGAAGCACTTTATTGAAATCGATGAACTTAGCCAGTATCCAAAAGCTTTTTTATAAATGTAACACTGGGAAATGATCAAGCCAGTGGCGATGACTACTATTTAGGACTTGAGGAGCCACTATATGATGAGGCGAGTCACATTCCGCATGCCAAGTCATATTATTACGAATTGGTGTACGATGATAAGGGGTATATGAGGTCCCAGAAAAGTTTATAAGCTCATTTCAAAGACCTTAAAGACAAAGAGCTCATGGTGTCTTGAGGATTGGGCGTAACCGCTTGTAGCAATTTATTAGCCTTAGATGAAATAGGCATTGAAGGAAAGTTATACACTGGTTCTTATTCGCAATGGTTGAAGAAAAAGCAGAAAGCTGTTAAAGGAAATGATGAGTAGAAAGAGTGAGTGAATGAAAAAAGAAATATTTCCGACTGAAGTATTGGAAGTTGAAATTACTGAGTTAGACCATAAAGGAAATGGCTATGCCCGTTATGTCCATGCGCCAGACCGTGGGTCGAATGGAAAGGGCTTGAAATTATTTATACCCAATGCCGTTCCAGGGGATAGAGTTCGGGTGACGGTACCTAATGCCAAGGGCAGAAAGCAAGCAGTCGTACCGTTTGATGCATTATTAGCAGCCAGTCCTGATCGTAATCTTGATATTCCGCTCAAAGACGCCAATGCCGGGGGAACGCCATTAATTTCCATGACCTATCCAGCTCAGTTAGCTTATAAAACCCAAGAAGTAAAGGACCATTTAGCAAGCCAAGGATTCGATCCGGCTTGTGTTCGACCCATTATTGGGATGGATGATCCCACCCGTTATCGTAATAAAATGGAGTTAAGCTTCGGAGCTGAAGGGGCTATCGGTATGCATGAACAAGGTAACTTCACCAAAATCATCGATATGAAAGATTCGGTGCTTGCTCCTAAACTATTTGTCCGGGTAAAAGAAGTAGTCGCCGACTGGCAAAAAGATTATCAATTATCCTATTATGACAAACAGACTCAAAAAGGTCTTTTGAGAAATCTCTTATTGCGTCAATCCTTTGTCACCGGGGAGTTGATGGTAGTGATTTATGCCACTGAAGCACCTAGTCAAATGCAAGAGGCAGTGGATGATTTGAGTCAGCGGCTAAGCAAACGCTTCGATCAATTAGTTAGTTTACAATGGATTCTACACAAGGAAGCGACGGAACGGATTCAAGCCGACGAAACGTTTATTCTTCATGGGCGCGATTATATTAATGACGAATTAAATGGCTTTCGCTATCGGATCTGGCCGGAGACCTTTTTCCAAGCCAATCCTGTCCAAGCGGAGAAATTGGTACAACTAGCCTTGGAATTCGCCCAGGTCAATGATCAAATGCGCGTCTTAGATCTTTTCTGCGGGGTGGGAACTTTTAGTTTGCCCCTAGCTGAAAAGGCTAAAGACTTAGCCGGTATTGAGATTGTTGATCAGTCGATTCAATCAGCCATCCGCAATGCGACCGATAATGGCCTAGACAATACCTTCTTTATGACCAGTGATGCGAGAAATGGCTTGAAGCGCTTGGAAACCGAGTGGGGACGACCTGACTTATTATTATTAGACCCTCCCCGTTCGGGGGCCGGTGGAAAAGTCATGCGTGCCATTGGGAGATTTGGTACGGATAAGATTGTTTATGTTTCTTGTTTCCCTAAAAGTTTGGCAGAGGATTTGGTTTGGTTACGTGACTTTGGCTATGAATTAATCTCTGTCCAGCCGGTGGATCAATTTCCGCATACAACACATGTGGAGACGGTAGCGTTATTGTCCAAACTAGATATCGACCAATGTATTAAAGTGAAATTAGATATGGACGAGTTAGATGTAACAGCATCTGAAAGTAAGGCTACTTATGAAGAAATTAAAGAATATGTTATGAAGAAACACGGCATGAAAGTATCTAATCGTTATATATCGCAAGTAAAGAAGAAATGTGGACTTGAAGTTGGTAAAAATTATAATGTTTCAAAGAAGGAAAATCCTATAGCACCTAATTGTCCACCTGAAAAAGAAGAGGCAATTAAGGAGGCTTTAAAACATTTTAAGATGATTTAAATTGGAGTATCTCGTAAAGCCCCATTGAGCTAGCAGTCAAGGGGGCTTTTTCTTGTGTGCCCAGCATGGGCACAATCTAATGGGTGAAAGTCCCTAGTCTGCCCTAGTAGTGGGAAAGACATAGCCGAACACCAAGGGTGTCCATCATGAGGTGGAATCTGAAGGAAGGTGTAGGCAAAACTCCGGTCTGACGAACAGAAATCACATCAGGCTGTACTTATGGATAAGGCTGCTAGACAAGTTAAAGTCCAATAACTACTCGGGAATAAATACAGTAAATGTGGCAGATATATGGAGTGAAAGAGTGTGCTCTTACCTGGGGAGGTCTTACAGGTAGGTGGAAACAGAGTAAGAAATCTATAGTAACAACGAACTGTAAGAAGTCAGCAGAAGTCATAGTAGCCGACGGCTTAAGCCGAATGGGGAAGGAGTGAACTTTAGGAGATATGAAGAAAATGAATGTAACTGATGATAGATACAAGAATAGAAAACCTTAGAAAGAAACAGAGGGCTACTTGGGGAGGGGATCTGCGGAACAGAAAGAGGAGCCAAGAGCATTCGCCTATCAGAGGATTACTGAAACAAAGCATATCGACACAAACTTTAGTGATGCTGGGCTACTTGAGAAGATACTGTATAGACAAAATCTGAATAAAGCCAATCAGCGAGTAGTATCCAATAAGGGAGCTAGCGGAATCGATGAGATGAGTGTATATGAACTTATGCCGTATCTCAAAGATAACAAAGACAGCCTGCTCGAGAAGTTAAGAACGGGCAAATACAAGCCACGACCCGTATTAAGGGTAGAAATTCCCAAAGAAACAAAAGGGGAATACCGAAAGTTAGGAATACCGACGGTAATAGATAGACTGATACAACAAGGGATCCCCCAAGTATTAAGCCCAATCTATGAAAAACAATTTTCCGAAAATAGTTATAGACGCAACAGCGGAATGGGCAGGAATATTCAAACGGCCTATACCTCGCGATTTACAAAGTTTTATTATTGATGAAAATTTGATCGTTTTAAAGCGGGTATACGCTAGATTTAACGGCGGTAAAGCAACAGATACCTATCAAATACAAAGCGAGCCCCCTCTATTAATGTATGCTAGACATTTAAACCCTAATAACGGCTTAATCAGTCTTATACCTAGCGAGTTATTAGAGAATGGCAAAGGCTTTGATGATGCTTTACTAAGGAACGCCTTAGCTACCCGCATATTAGCTATGCGCAACAACCGCAACAAAGTTAAAGGCAATAAGATAAAACTAGATACACTTTGCAAAGAAGTTGGCAAAACAAACCCTACCTATAACCAAAGACGGACTCTTAAAGATAATGCCGAAAACATATTGACCGAATGGAAAAAAATGAAATTTATTAAAGGCTACGATATTTACAAATTAGACGGTAGCAGAGCCATTGAAGGGTTTATAATTCAATATACACCTTTTAACAAAGCCTTAAATTAGCCCGCTTGATTTTAGCGGGTAATTTTTGGCCTGTTTATTATACATACAGTAATTTAGTGGTTTTGTATACATTGTAATAAAATAAGCGTATGCAATTTAACACCCCCGTCATTTAGCACAAGTACCTACGGCATTTAGCACAAGTTAAACGAGTTAAAAAACACGCCTTATCCTTAGAGCACCAACGATTTACAGTGTTTAAAAAAACCGACCATAAGTATACGTAAGTACATGTAAGTATACTTAGACGGCCTAGCCCGCCCTTGCTAGGGCAGGCGAGCAGGCCTTAATATAAAGGCAAGAAAAAAAACCCCAGCGACAGCGGGGGCAAAAAGGTAGTCGCATCAATTAATCTAGATAACCTATACACCGCCCCAGCGTTCACGAATTTAAAATAAGTGTAGCAAATTGATGCGAAAACAAAGGTAATCTAAAGGCGCAAGAGTAAAGAGTGTAAACAAAGTGTAAAAGGGGAGATATGAAAAGGTAAGTATAAAACCAGTGCCAGCGCAAAAGGAGTGATAGCTAACACACATAAACAAAAATGAAGAATTGGAGTCCCTAAAAAGGGAAAAGACCACAAAACGCACACCCTAAAAAGATAAAATAGGCAGAAATGGCACCCCTAAAAAATGGATAGTGACAAAAATGACCTACAAAAAAGTACCCAGAGTAAACAGAGGTATTAAAAAAACTATTTACAAAAGAGGCAAAACAATGCAAATTAAAATAGCAACAACCCCAAGCGTAAGAATAGCTAATAGTTATGAAAATAAATTAGTCGATTGGAACGACTTTATAAAAGATTTTAAAGATAAATATGCTACCACAGACACCGTAGAAAGCTATCACGCGAAATATGACAAAAATAGCAAAAAATACGCAGAGCAAAGAGAATACAAACTAAGTCATAAGAATAAAAGAGGCGCTTTTGTAGGGGGTGGCTATCAGTCAATGAACCAAGAGCAGGGTTAAACAGAGATAATAAAAATATACTACTAAGAACGTTATTAGCCTTTGACTTTGACAACGGAACACCAGAACATTTTAACGATATAACAGACCGTTTAAATGCTTCTGATTATGCTTTTATTTTATATACTACTCACTCGCATTTAGCAGACACCCCAGCATTTAGACTATTAATGCCTTTAGACAAAGAGGTAAGCCCTAAAGAATATGAGGCGATAGCAAGATATATAGCAGGTATTAACCCGCAGGATATGGAAGCCTTAGACAGTTCAACGTTTGAGCCAGCCAGAGCCATGTTTTACCCTACAACCCCTAAAAATGGCGAGTATATATGCGAATGGGCAGACGGTAAGCCAATAGATACACAAGCAGTATTAAGCCAATACTCTACTACCGATTATGCGCAGGAATGGAACCTACACCCTAAAGAACAAGCAAAGGTAGACGTAACAGGAACTAGACCCAGTGGAGATATAACCGACCCTCACAAGAAATACGGCTATATTGGCGCATTTAACCGCACCTATAATATCCATGATGCTATAAGCAAGTTTATACCCGAAGCATATACTTACAACACAAGGACAGAGCGCTATTCGTGGACGGGCGGAAGCAGTACAGACGGCGCAAGAGTATATCATGATTTTGGCGAAGCTAGTTATTTATACTCTGAACATGACACAGACCCCGCACATGGAAATAATAACGCCTTTGATTTAGTAAGGATACATAAGTTTGGAGAGTTAGATGCAGGCATAACAGATACAGCTATCAAAGATTTACCAAGTCAAAAAGCTATGATAGAACTTTGCAGGAATGATGCGAAAGTACAGGCAGAGTATAAAATACATAACAATGATAAGGGGCAACTTGATTTTATGGATAGAACATCACCAGCCCAACAAGCGCCACGAAACCAGAACGAGGCCATTATAAAGGCGATCGATGCAGGCGAAATAGACCTTGAAAAGTACGATATTAACAATGTACCTACAAAAATATTAGATGCACTAACAGAGGCGGATAGAGACTTAAAAATAACCGAGTTATACGCCAGAACGTCACCAGCGCATCATTTACCTAGTTTTATTGATGGAATTATCAAGGATAACAAGAAAGGCATATCAACAGGCTTTAAACACTTAGACAAATATTTAGATGGTGGCTTTTATGAGGGGCTTTATGTTATCGGTGCTATCAGTTCGTTAGGAAAAACTACCCTATCTTTACAGATTGCAGATGCAGTAGCTAAACAAGGCAAAGACGTACTTATTTTTAGTTTAGAGATGAGCAGGCACGAAATCATGGCCAAGACAATATCACGCTTAACTTATAAGCAAGTGATAGCTAAAGGCGCATCAATTAAAAATGCTAAGAGCGCTAGGGGTATAACGGTAGGTAGATTTTGGAAGAACTACACAAGCGAAGAAAAGGAAATCATTGCAGAGGGTATTAAAGAATACGAGAACTTTGCTAAGCATATCTTTATACACGAGGGGCAAGGGGATATAGGAGCAAAACAAATAAGGCAAGCAGTAGCACAGCATATTAAGTGGGAAAAAGAACCGCCATTAGTGATTATTGACTTCTTACAGATATTAGCGCCTTATGACGAACGAGCAACAGATAAAATAAACACTGATAAAACAGTGTTCAGACTGAAGACAACCCCTTTATTTGAGATTAACTCACAAAGGGTTTGTCTTCAGTCTGAAGCCCTATTTTAGGGCTTTTTATTATGCCCTAGTGTTTTAATATAACCAAGCAATTAAAACGGCTATAAAGCGAGATATAGGACTAATAAATAACAAGCGAGGCATGAGGGTAAATTGACTCAAAGTAAAGGCAATAATATTTATAGATAATAGTAAGTACCTTGATGCACTCGTGCGGTTAAATAATTAACGTTACAGAAGCTTTAACTAAGAACATGTAAAAACTATACATAAAATATTAAAACGTCACAGAACGCAAATATAAGCCAATAAATGATGTCCATATATTTTTAAAAAACCGACGTCGCACATTTTAGTTATAAAACGATAATGATTAATTAATGATGCGGTACTACCCAAGCTAATAAAGTGGACAATACCCCCCATGAAATCAAATGCCCCTACCACGGGGAACCAGACAACGGGGAGGGGGGGAAGACTCCGAAAAAATATACGCGCGCGCGTGAGAGGGGGGCAAATATTTAAAACCTGATAACTCCATAAAAACAAAGGCGCATCACAGGGCAGGCGGGCAGAGTATAAGCGCATCTTTTAAAAGTTCGAAACGTTGCGAAATTTAGTGTTTTGTCCGACATATTCCAACAATAAGAGTTTCAACATATCTCAACAAGCATAGGAGATGCGATCGATAAAAGAGCCGCCATCGAGGTACGGTTATATAAAAGACGGGGCATACCTCACCCTCCCGTCTGTCGGCCGAACTTCACGCCGTACTGTACATATTTTCTCACGCCAAACTATCGTTGATATAAAGCCGTTTAAAAATTTTAAGCATAAAAAAATAAAGCCTTAAATATAGGGGTATGCAAATATACATTCCAAGATTTTACAAAGGTTACGAAACAGTATTAAAGCGTAATTAGCACCCGTACCCTACATATATACCAGCGTTAGGTAATTATAAGGCTGTTAACATGCAACATTTTACTATACACATAATAATTAGATAAAACTCGCCTATTTATATAGATTTAAATAAGCATCAGTGTTATTATTATACACATAGTAATTGAATAATAACTTGTGTACTAAACTTACAAAGAAAGGAGCAACTTATGGATAAAGCCAATAAAACGATTAGGAAAAAGATAAAAGACGCTGGCTTAAACCATTGGCAGGTAGCACAGCAAATTGGGATAACAGCAGGTACGCTTGTTTTGTGGCTAAGAACACCATTAAAACCAGAACGCAAAGCAAGGGTATTAGAAGCAATCGAAGTGCTAAAAGCGCAATAAAAAAAGCCCGCAAGTAGAGGCACTACTCACAGGCTAAGGGGTACGTTAAATACCACTATTTAGATACCCCAATTATAACACATATAAGGGGAGAAACAAACCAATGGAAAAAGAATAAAAACTAACACACGAACAAGCTTCGCAATGGGCACAAAACGTATGCGACCATATGAGAGTTATCGAACTATATCAACAGCAAATAGATGCTTTATCAATGATTAAAGAGAAGGACTACCAGTATGTAGTATACATTATGAAAAGATTTTAAGATACGCAGTTTCACTACAACCAGCGCATCTTAAAAGACTTAGACGAGGTGGCGTGTATTTTGTTTGATTTATCAGACCAGATAAAAGAAGAACAACCAGAATTATCTTAATGCTTTAAAAAAGGACAGACACAGAGTGACACAGATATAAATAAAGAAAAACCACTAAGCGAATAGCCCAGAGATTAAATGACTGTTTGATAAATATTATTAAAGATGACCTATCCTTGAGATACTAGAAAGTTTTAAAGAACCATACAGCAGTATAACTAATTATAAGGTAAAAGTATATTACTCAAAACGGATAGATAAAAAGGAGAATTAAAAATGAAATTTGAAATGTTTAAATTAATTAAAAATAATAAAGGGACTTTTTTAGAAAGAGTAAACAAATATCGAAGCCGACGAATAAAGCAGTTAAAAGAAAAAAACTACTCAATCGAAGAGCTGCACTTTTTAATAGCCTGTTATGAAGCTGAACAAATTATATTAATGGAAGAAGCTCAAAACGCTAAAGACTTAGACGATTTTAGAGATTATTTCATGGCTGCTTATGATATACATGCAGATACCGAAGAAATAAGAAAACAGCTTAAATTATATTAGAGGGCATAAAATGACAGATAAAATTGATTATGACAAGCTAATAAAATTTTGGGGGATACCACACCAGCCCCTCCAGACCCTTTCGAGAGCCTTTTGAAAGAGCCTAAAATGACAACAGACGCCAAGAAGCAGGCGCTATTTATAAGGGAAGCATACAAACGCCAGTTAAAGAGGTATAACCGCAGTAATTTGCTAACCTCTAAACTTATAAAGAGCATTAACAAAGATAAACCAATAGAACAGGCTTTAGTTGATGCAATTGACCTTATAGGTGTTATTTTAAACAATACAGCCACGCATCAAACGTTAAAAAATAAAATAAAATAAAAGAAGCATATAACATTGATTAGGCGGGGTATTATGCCCCGTTTTTATAAAAAAATAAAAAAGTTATCGGAAGTTAGAGCAAATTAACCTATACTAAACAGGGGGTAATAATATGCATGATATACAAACTATACACACAAACAACAACCCTATCACAACGGCAAATAATGTCGATTTTGGCGAGTTTTACAATATGTTTATTAATTATATAGACGCATCAGAAAACACCATCAAAACGTACACACGAGCAATCAAGCAATTCATTAAATTTATGTATGATAACGGCGTAACACAGCCGAAACGAGAAGATATTTTAAGGTATAGGCAAACCTTGCTAGAAGACGGCAAAAAGGCATCAACCATACAAAACTACATCATAGCCATACGCCAACTTTTTAATTTTACCGAAGCAAAAGGCTTATACCCTAACATAGCTAAAGGTGTTAAAGGGGCTAAAATATCTAAGAGCCACAAAAAGGACTACCTAACCAGCAAGCAAGCAGGTAGCGTGTTAAACCGCATCAATACAGACGATTTAAAAGGGCTTAGAGATTATGCTATTGTAGCTTTGATGCTAACAGGCGGACTAAGGACAATAGAGGTCAGTAGGGCTAATATTGAAGATATGCGAGCAGTCGGAGACAGTACAGCCTTATATATACAAGGTAAGGGCAGGGACGATAGAACAGAGTATATAAAGGTTATTGCAGAGGTAGAAGAAGCTATAAGGGCTTATTTAAGCGCCAGAGGTCAAACGGACTTTAAAGCGCCCTTGTTTGCATCAACCAGCAACAACAATGCAGGCGAACGCATGACAACCCGAAGCATAAGCGGAATAGTTAAAACAGCCTTAGTTGATGCGGGCTTTAATAACGATAGATTGACCGCGCACAGCCTAAGACACACCGCTGGTACGCTTAACCTATTGAATGGCGGGACATTGGAAGAAACACAGCAATTATTAAGGCATCAAAACATAGGGACAACAATGATATACCTACACCATTTAGAGCGAGAAAAGAATAACAGCGAGGCGAGAATTGGTAAAGCAATCTTTAAATAACTAGAAAATACGAGAAATAACACTATTTAGATAAAGGGGTATTTTATGGCAGAGATATATGCAGTAATCAATCAAAAAGGCGGAGTGGCTAAAAGCACTACAGCCCAGATACTAGGGAATGCAATCAGACACAAAGGCCATAGCGTTTTATTTATAGATTTAGATCCACAAGGCAATCTAACCTATGGAATGGGGATTGATACGCCTGATGCAGGTATATACGAAGTATTAACCAAGCGAAAACGGGCGCTTGATACAATCACAACCACAGAGCAGGGGGACGTTTTAGCGTCAACACCTAACCTTACTTTGATAGAACATGAGCTACAAAATGAATTAGACAAAGAATACCGACTAAAAGAAGCACTAGACACATTAGGCGCAAGGTATGACTATATTATTATAGATACACCCCCTAGCCTATCCACACTATCAATTAACGCATTAACGAGCGCAAACAAGGTTATCATACCGACACAAGCAGATATTTACAGCATACAAGGGCTAGCCCAGCTTAGTCAGACGATCGAAACGGTACGCAAATACACCAATGATGCGCTAGAAGTAGCAGGCATTTTGATAACTAGATACGATAAGCGAACTATACTAACCCAGCAATTAACAGAGATGCTAGAAAATACAGCACGCATGATTAATACGAAAGTTTTTGATGCGAAGATAAGAGAAGCAATAGCCGTTAAAGAAGCGCAGGCCATGAGAGATGACTTATTGTCCTATGCACCGAAAGCAAACGTTACAGCGGACTATTTAGCCTTTATTGACGAATTAGGCATAAAATAGGCACACCAATAAAAAGGGGTCTTATATATATGCAAATGACACCAACAAGCGAGCTATACAGTATTTTTAACACGAAAGAACTTAACAGCACACAAAAGCTAGTTATGCTATATATCAAAATAAAGGCAGAGGGCAACGAAAAGGTAAGAATCACTAACAATGAGTTTATAAAAGCCTTTAATTTTGATTATAGTACCCTCAACCGAGCACTAAACGCCTTAGAGGCTAACGGCTTTATAAAAAGAGAAATAAGTGAGAATGAGAACGGGCAGACAACTAGAGAAATCGAAATATTTATATAAGGAGCGGATAGAATGAAAGATTTTACAGCAAACAACCCAGCAGAGGCACTTATAAGAGGCAATCGGAACAAGCAAGCCCCAGCAAGCAAGATAGGTAGGCCTAAGAGCACCGAAGAAACAAAAAGCAAGCGCACTAACTTATTGCTTTACCCATCTATCTTTGAGGACTTACGCAAGATAGCCTATATTCAACAAACGAGCATAAACGATATTATGAACGATTTAGGCAGAGAATTTACGCTGAAACACCAAGAGGACATTATAAAATATGACAAATTTTTTAAGAAAGGAACATAAAAATGGAAAAAGATACCTTTATAAAAGGCTTTAGAGATACTCTAAAATCTATGCAAATTAATCAACACTCTATTTCTTTTGAAGAAAGAAATGACATTAAAATGATAACGATTAAAGATAATTTTAATATATTATCATTAATGTTATTAAATATGTTTGGAAAACATGGGACAAAATTTAAAATGCTGTATTGCAGTTCCTCAAATGAAAATATAGACGAAATAATTTTTTATATAGATATTATAGAATATAAAAAATTAAAAGAATTCTATTTATAAAAAGTAACTTCTGAAAATTAGTATTAGCGGAAGTTGAGAAACAACCTATACCACCATTTAGAAATGAGGCTAACCTATGATAACTGAAGATGATATTATAAAATTTAAGGAAGTAGGAGAAATAGCTTTTGATGCAGATATACCCGCAGATACTAGAGTAAATACTTTAATCACTATCTCTAAGCAGCACATGATAGAAAGTTCTTTAGTAAGAGAAGCAGAATAGCTAGTTTATCCTTATTTTTCCTTTATTGATATTTTAAAATTTATAGAAAAAATTAGATTATACAATACTTTGCTAATATTTAAAGACGAGTTAACAGGCTTAGACATAGATGAGATAGAAAAGTGTTTAACAACGGTAAATTATACACCTAGCATTTTTTTAGAACATAAAAACACATATGAAATTTTAATGAATGCATATAGCGAGGTGTTGCACAAAGACTATGAAATTATACGTCAGACTTCAAAACACGCAGGGAGCCTAGATAATTTGCAAGACTCTATAAAACTATTAAGGGAAAACTTAGACGCTAATTCATGGCGTATGGCTTATAATTTCGTCAATATCCTATTAAACGAAGAACGGCAAAAAGCAAGTGAAAAACCGTTTGACGATTTTTATTTATTAAAAAATACAGGGCAAGAAGATTTAGAAGCAATCGGTCAATCTTATGAGTTTATTATAAAGTCGCTAGTTACTTTGTATGCATGGCAAGACTTACTAGAGATGATAGGTAAGGCCATAGATAGCAAAGCTATACTCAACAAATCCAAAGAAACACCTTTAGACAGCAGACCTTATACTTACTTAGCTATGCAGTCAGAGGTTTTAGCTAGATATATAACAACGAGGAACCCTAAAAAAGATTGGAGCGAAGCGAAAGAAAACGAAAAAGAAATATATATCGCTATCTCTAAATTTACTAACCTAGATAAAATTAAACGCACAGACCGAAAGAAATTTAACAGCATCTATCGAACAAGTAAAAAGAAATTACTAGACATAGACAACTTAGAGGGCTTTAATCAAACCTTTGATAAGATAAAAGAAAGCATTAAAGATAACTTTAATAAACAGACGCAAGACATGACGATTGAGGACTACCAAGAGGCAAAAAAAAGCCCTAGCAATAAAAGGAGGGCTTTAAAAATGACAAATAATAAGCACACTAACCCTTATGCTATCTCTAGCACAGGACAACTAGAGCATAACAATTCGTTTGAGCAATTAGAATTAGAGCTAGATTTATACTTATGCCGTATCTCAAAGATAACAAAGACAGCCTGCTCGAGAAGTTAAGAACGGGCAAATACAAGCCACGACCCGTATTAAGGGTAGAAATTCCCAAAGAAACAAAAGGGGAATACCGAAAGTTAGGAATACCGACGGTAATAGATAGACTGATACAACAAGGGATCACCCCAAGTATTAAGCCCAATCTATGAAAAACAATTCTCCGAAAATAGTTATGGTTTTCGACCAAGAAGGAGTACCCACGACGCCCTGAAAGCGTGTAAGAAGAATGTGGATGAAGGCTATAAGTAGGTGGTAGATATGGACTTGGAAAAGTTCTTTGATATGGTGTGCCAAAGCAAGCTAATAGAAATACTATTAAGAACTATAAAAGATGGTAGAGTAATAGCGCTAATCCATAAATACTTGAACGCAGGCGTAATAAACGAGGGAAAATATGAAGAAACGAAGGTTGGAATGCCACAAGGTGGAAATCTAAGTCCACTACTAAGTAATAGTATGCTTAATGAACTGGACAAGGAACTGGAACACAGAGGACATAGATTTGTAAGATACGTAGAGGATTGGATGATATTTTGCAAGAGTAAACGAAGTGCAGAAAGAACCTTAAGAAATAACTTGCCATTTATAGAGGGAAAGCTGAAGTTAAAAGTGAATCGAAATAAAAGCAAGGTAGAACATATAACGAAAGTTAAGTATCTAGGCTATAGCTTCTATATTACAAAAGGGGAATATAGGGTTAGGGTTTATCAGAAGTCAATAGATAAGATGAAAAGTGAACTGAAAAGGCTAACATCTAGAAGTAATGGAGGGTCAAATGCAGTAAGGAAATCCAAACTGAACAAGTTTATCGCAGGATGGATAAATTATTTCTCAATGGCGGATATGAAATCCATGCTGGAATGTATGGATGAATGGCTTAGGAGAAGAGTAAGGCAAATATACTGGAAACAGTGGAAGAAAGTCAGAACAAGATACAAGAGGATAAAGAAATTTGGGATACCGCTTTGAAAAGTGCATGAAATGGCGAATTGCAGAAAAGCCACGTGGCGAGCTGCACTAATGCTAAACTCAGTGCTAACCAAAGAAGAAATAGCCAAGCCAGGCTACCTGTCAATGCTCGGCTATTATACTAAAGTGTGTGTAAACTAAGGAACCACCGTATACGGAACCGTAGGTACGGGGGTGTGAGAGGTCGGCTAGTCAACTAATGGCTAGCCTCCTACTCGATTTCTTCCTGACACATATAATCTTGATATTAAAAGAATTCTATTTTTGAAATGGGAGTCGTTTTTATAGCCAAAGGCATTTCGCTTAATATCTTTGATGAGTTTGTTAGTTGCTTCCAGTTTGGCGTTGGAGTAAGGTAGTTCAATAGCATTAGCGACATAGTTTTATAGCGGATAAAGGTGTTTAAAGCCGTTTTAATAGGTCGAGCATATTCAAAGGACTGAATTTGTAGTATAATTGGTTTGAAAGCAGATTAAACATCTGGATTATAAGAACCGCTTTGTTACATCCATAAAAATGAGTCTTTCTTTTTAAATTTGTGTCGATACTTCATAGATTAGCAGACTCACTAGAACGTTTTCTTTAGTAAAGGTAGTTAATCTTATAATAATGCACTATGAAATAAGTAACTATGTAATTGCAGGATTTTAACTACAGTTTAAAAAGACTTAGTAAAAGAAAGGGAGAGATGATGATGATTCAGTTAAAAGTACAGTTGGTAGGGATTAAGAATCCTGCTATTTGGAGAAATATGATTGTGCCAGATAGGACGACCTTTTTTGAGTTACATTGCTTTATTCAATGTGCTTTTGGTTTAGAAGATAGACATTTATTTAGTTTCCAAAAATATGGTACTCAATTAGAGATTGATTTAGAGATTAGCCGTGATTATGATTTTAGTGATGCAATAGCTAACCTTATAAAAAAAGACGCTGAAAAAACACTTGTTCTCCCATATTTATACGAATATAGTTCAATCAATTATACCTATGATTTTGGAGATAATTGGGAATTTAAGATTACTTTGATGAAAGAAGATGTAGCTAATGGGGGCATTTTTCCTCAGGTGGTTGCTTCTAAAGGTGAGAATATTCCCGAAGATTGTGGTGGTGTTGGAGGACTAGAGAATCTTCGTGAGTTATCAAAAACACCCGATAGCAAAGAATTTAAAAGGTTATGCGAATGGAATCCAAGTATTGGACAAGACTTTAACAAAGAGAATGTAAATCAAGAATTGCAAGATCTATATAATAAAAGAGAGGGTGCAATCTTATTGCCAGATCATGTCTATGATTTTTTAGACTTAGTTTAGTAAGTTATAGATAAAGTTTTATGAAGTGAAAGGGATGATTATCGTTTTCTTTTCGATAGGGTCAAAGAAATATATAGTTACCCTTTTTGAAATCGTTATGAGTGAATGTAATGACTATGAAAATCTTAATAACAAAAACATTAGAAAGGAAAACAGCCTAACTATTATTTAGAGAGTGCTTTAAAATGATATAATACCTTAAATAATGTTGATATAATAGTCTTTATAAGGCTGTGTTTTTAATGACCAATTACCTAAAAATTACATGTGGAGTGTGTGGTTTAGTTGGAAAAAGCAAAATAGAGAATATTATAAGAATAGTTTCCTTGACGTTCAAAACGTTTAAGAATCTTTTTATAGGGGGTTAATTTTTATATAAGTTAGGTTAAATTTTTGACAAATTTGGGTGGATTTTAGAAAGAGATCACCTAAAAAAATTGATGATAAAATGTTTTTGATTGATGTAAAATTTCATGTAACTAATGTACTATTCTGATATAAAATAGCCAGTTAGAAGTTTCTAGAATCAATGCAAAATTTAAACTTCCACTCTTATAGTTTATTAAGCGCTTAAGACTTTATTGTTGAATATTAAAAAGTAAAGATGACCTCATGAAGTTATAAAATTCATTAGTTTTTGTTATGAATATTCCGGCTTTAAAAGCCTATACATTGTAAGTATATGAAGAGATGTTTTAGCTATAAATATGGGTATGGCTTGGGTGTGGCTATAGAATATTTTAGAAAATACAGAAGAAATATTAAATAAAAAACAACCGCGGATTAATTGTCCTCGGTTGTTTCTTTTCTTATTATTCGTTCCTTTTAATGATAGTAAAATAGTTTTCTTAATCCCCTTAAACATTTTCCCATAGTATAAATTCTATATTTCATTTTATTGGTTAAAATCAAGTCTATTTTTCCTATTTTAGTGTGGCTAGCTTTAAAATATTATTTTTATTTCAAGTTGCTGATTTCTTTTCCTTAGCTCAACGAATTTTTTTGCAAACTCTGTCATTTGTTCCTTAGTATTGAAGGATTGATCTTTATAATACCTTACCACCATTGTCTTATAGTTGATGGAGATAATCTATGATCTTCACATAGTTTTCTATAAGTATTATTATTTTGGTTATATAAGTTAATCAATTGCTTCTTTAAATTTTACTCATAGTATTTTGATATGTTTTCTCCACCTAATATTGTTAAATATTGAACGGATAAAACTTGCCCTATTTATTATGGTTATATCTAATAAAATATGAATATATTAACGAAACAATTTAACACATTGATTATAAATTTAATTTTCAAAGAAACACGAATTATTAACTTGACAAAAAAAAGATTGTAAGATAAACTGAACACAGTTCATTGAACTGTATTTAATGGGTGGGGTTTAGTAAAAAAGATAATGGATTGTAGTTTTAAAATTATAGGGAGAGTGTCTGATGAAATATGATGAAGTAAATTTAGAAGAGTCGAAGTCGAATCGGGATATTCAGGCAGAGTTATCAAAGCAAAAACTGTTTAATAGTGCTTTTGAGTTATTTTCTAAAAGACCTTATCATAAGGTAAAAATTAGAGATATTTGCAATGATGCTGGTGTTAGTGTTGGTTTGTTTTATCATTATTTTTTGAGTAAGGAAGCCTTATATAATGAGACTTTTGTTTATTATATGAATCATGATAAGAGGAGCTATGATGTTGATTCCAGTAATCCAATAGATTCTATAAAAAGAATTATTGCGACTAATATTTCAGGCTTTGTTGAAATGGGACCTATTTTTACGAATAAATTTTTAGTAAATGAACTCTTAACGAATTATGAATATTTGAATGATGATAGTAGAAAGTTCAATAAGGCTATTATTCAATGTATCGATAATGCGATTGAGCATGAATTATTATATGGAAATCAAGGAGAAATTGCGCAAGATATTTTTCATGTTTTGAAAGGCATAGGTTTTAACTGGGCAATAAATGGAGGTAATTTTGATTTTATTGCTGCTTGTATTCGAATGGTGGATATCATTATTGCTAATTATAGTGTGTAAAGATTGGGTCAATTCATACTTATTAAATCACTATAAACTGTAATTTGTTTAAATAAACGCTTATCCGAATTAGATTGAATACTATAATAGAAAAGTGAATTGCTTTCCTAAAGTAAATAATAATTATTGAGTGTTAGAAAGGGGAAAAAATATGTGTACAGGTGTTAAGATTACATCAAAAGAAAACAATGTGTATTGGGGAAGAACGCAAGAATTTAATATGGATCTAGATTATTCAGGTTGTGTCGTTCCTAGAAACTACGAAGTTAAGGATGCGCTATCTTCATTTGTAACAAAGTATGCAGTTTTAGGTGTCGGAGTGAAGCAAATTCCTTATATAATTGCAGACGGTGTTAATGAAAAAGGACTTTGTGGAGGAACATTCTACTTTGCCAATTATTTCCATTATAGTGAGGCAAATGAAGTTGAAGAAACGGGCCGTTTGGCTTTAGCGGGAGCTGAATTTGTAACTTATGCATTGAGCATGTATTCATCCGTAGATGAGGTTAGAAAAAATGCGAACAAAGATGTTGCTATTGCATTTGCTGATAGAATAGCAGGTATTCCGCAACATTTTGTTTTTCAAGATAATACAGGGGATTCTATAGTTGTAGAACCTTCTAAAAAGGGAGAATTTGTTATTATTGATAATCCGGTAGGAATTTTTACGAATGCTCCTACTTTTGATTGGCATCTTACAAATCTTCAAAATTATGCTGGCATCAAGCAGGTTAAAGATGAGGGATTTGACTACAATGGATTTGAAGTTTTTTCTCCAGGATTAGGATCTGGTTTACGTGGACTTCCAGGAGATTTCACACCTCAGTCTAGATTCATCAGAGCTTTTTATTTGAAAGCCCTTTCATCTGAAGTCAATAATGATAAGGCTGTTGAACTTATTTTTCATATTTTAAATAGTTTTGATGCACCAAAAGGGATAATGTATGTATCTGGTGAAACAGATCTGCAATACACTCAATATACGAGTGCCTACGATATTGAAAAAGCAGAGCTATTTGTACACACTTACGACAATAGAACGATTCAAACGTTGAAGTTAGCAGACTTTGATTTGGATAAAGATGAAGTAGTTCATTATCCACTTGTTGAAAAACAACAATATTTAGATTTAAAAAAAGAATCAAAAGAAACCATTTTTTAATGGATTGATGAAAGGCAGATAGCTATGAACAAAAAAAGTGAAACTCAACAAAGTAAATTTAACTGGCTTCCATTGATTATTTTGATGATTACACAAATCGGTACAACTGGAGACAATGCGGTTCTAAGTATTGCAACAAAATCAATTATTGAGACATTTAGTGTCACTATGAATGAAATACAATTAGCAAATATGATGTATCCTATGATAGCAGGTTCATTTATGATTACTAGTGGAATGTTAGGTATCTCCTTTGGTTTTAAGAATGTATTTAGAGTTGGTGCTATTTTAGCGACAATAGGTGAATTAACATTGGCATTAACGAATAATATTACCATTTTCATTTGGGTAGGAAGAGTGTTGGTTGGTTTTGGTGGCAGTTTGATGATTCCAGCTGTTTTAGGTTTAATTCCTGAAATTTATAAATCTTCTAAGCATAGAGCTATAGCATTTGGTTCTATTGGAGCTGCTTCTGGGATTGCTACAATTGCTCCTTTGTTGTTAGGTATTATTATGGATCAGGTAGGTTATAAGCTTACTTTTGGCATAATGGCTGCTTATTTCTTTATTATTCTTTTGGGATCATATTTTATTCCGAATACAGATCGGGTACAAACTAAACTAAAGCTTGATGTTCAAGGGATAGTAATGGCAGCAGTAGGTTTATTTACTTTTTTAATTGGTCTATCAAAAATTTCAAAATGGGGCTTAATTACACCAGCAGATCCACCTTTCACTATATTTGGAATATCTCCTGCATTGCCTTTAGTGGTTTTAGGAATTGTAATTCTTATTGCATTAGTATTTGTGGAGAAAAAAATTGAAGAGAAAAATGGTTTTGCATTATTACCACAGTCGTTTATTAAGAATAGACAAGTGAGAAATGGATTATATGGTTCGGCATTTATTTTCTTAATTATGGGTGCCTACAATGTCGTAGTTATACCTTATGTTCAGATTATGGAAGGATTTGATGCAACCAAAACTAGTTTATTAACAATGGCTTTTGGTGTTACGTTATTTTTATTTTCATTTTTTATTCCTAAATTCGCACAGAACATTAAATCTAAAACCATATTAAGATTGGGTTATTTAGTAGTGGCATTGTCAATTGTTCCGCTGTTATTGGCGATAGGAGACGGTTCTACAAACATTTCATTGTTTTCTATTGGAATTTTAATAATGGGAGCTGGCGAAGGGTTAGTAAGTTCAAGATGTAATGTTGTTGTTGCGAATGCTGTAAATGAAAGGGATGCAAAGCAATCAGGAGGGATACAGGCAACTTCTAGAAATGTGGGTCAGGCCTTTGGTGCTGCATTAATAGGGACTATTTTATTATTCTCAGTAACTATGATGACCAACAACATTGTTGATAAAAAAGTATCAGAACTATCTGCGGAGACGGTTCAAGTAATTGCAGAACAAGAGCAACATCAGTATGTTAATGATCAGCAATATAATGAGTTCTTAGAAGCTAATAATATAATGGGAGAAGATAAAGTTAAGATGGAAGAAATTAATGATATTGTACGAGTGAAGTCTACGAAAGTAGCATTAGGTGCGATTGGAATAATTTCATTAATTTTCTTATTAGGAACAAGAGGTATTAAAGAGTAGATTGATGTGCATCTCTCTGGTTCAATTATTTTGGGTCGCTCTAGCAATTTATCCATATGTAGCAGGAGTTCTTTTATAATGTTTCAGAGAGTGATATTGTCTGAAAGGAAGGTTTAAAATATGAGAAACAATATTTTTTTAAATTTTTCTAATGGAAGAGTGCTTTTTTTTCTATGTTTATTCTCTATGTTACTTGTTGTGGGTCATATATGTGTTTTTATAAGGAGAGCATGGAAAGAAGCTAAAAATGTAGGGATAAGCAAGAATGATTTAAAACAAATGGTAATTAATTCTATTCTTTCGGCAATACTACCAACACTATCATCAATAATATTTTTAATTATGTTGACTCCTATTTTGGGAAGGTTTTTCTCTTGGCTAAGATTATCAGTCATAGGCAGTGCGAGCTATGAATATTTAGCAGCTGATATTGCCTCTAAAGCCCTTAATATTTCAGGTATAAACAGTTCGGATATATCCTTGAAAAACCTGATAACTATAATGTTGGCAATGTCTATAGGCATATCTTCGGGACCAATTGTCAATATATTATTTTTTAAGCCGTATTATAGTAAATTACAAATTGCGGCACAGAAGAAAAAAAGCTTTAAACAATATATTGGAATATCATTAATGATGACAATGATGACTGTTTTATTAGTTCCTAGAGTATTATATTTCGAAAATAGATTGGCAATGGCTACTACTATTTTTTCGGCTATTTTAGTTTATATTTTAGAATTAATTGGTAGGAATGAGAAAGTAAGAGTGCTGAAAGATTTTTCATACCCAATAAGTATATTAGCTGGAGTTGTGTTTGCAATAGTTTTAGGAAATACTATTCTAGTCTAAATACATTATATTAGGAGTGAGTTTATGACAGAAGAAAAAAGTCAAGCCAAAAAGGCAGATACGAATGAGGGATATTTTGCAAATTCTGATTATATGAGATGGATTCACAAGGTGGGAAGAATATCCACTTTGATCAGTCTGGCTGGTTTAATATCAGTTCCTTTATTCTCAGCATGGATTACAGGAATATCCATTAATTTTGATGATTTAGCTTTAGCTTTGGCCAGTTTAACAGCTTTTATTGTCCTTGGAGGAGTCGAACCTTTCTCATATGCTCCTATTCTTGGTGCGTCAGGAACTTATATAGGATTCATTACGGGAAGAATTAATGTATGTTTTGGTCCGATTGTGGCTAATTTGGATAAATTAAATGCAGAGCCAAATAGTAAAGAACATGAGATAATATCAAGTATTGTAACAGGTGTAATGTCTTTAACAGGATTGGTACTAATGACATTAGCTATGATTTTTCTAGGCTTCTTTTCATCATTCTTAAGTAATCCGATATTGCAACCGGGATATGATAATATGGTCTTTGCAATGATAGGAGCATTTTCTGTACCTATGATAATGAGGACACCAAAATTAGCCATAGCTCCAGCTACTTTCATGCTTATTTTAAGTGTATTGCTGAGTTCAAGTGTTGTTTTAAGACAACAGAGTATTATTTTACCACTGATGCTTTTATTTATTTTACCGGTTAACTATTTTCTTTATAAAAGAGGACTATTTGAGGAAAAGTAGTATCCAAGAGTTTGAAAAATGAGAATGTAATATTTAGTAAGCTGTATCTAAATTCATATATTAATAGTAAGTTGGTAGATTGTTAAGGGCTGTTGCAAAAGGTATAAAATAGGCGAGGAATAAGGTGTACCCCTAAATTTGAATATAGATTTAGGGGTTTTTCATGTCAAAATATAAATTTGAAATATAAGGTGAATTGTAAAATGAACTTAGCCATATAAATTAGAAAAAGAGCCAGTGAGTCTGCTAATCTATGTAGTAACAACACAGACATAGAATAGCAGACTCCACATGGCTCAAACCGAGCAATCACTCGGTTACTCGGACGTTCACCTCAGACCATTCATACAAAAGTGAAACGCGGGACAGTTACTC
>NZ_JBNUPN010000004.1:0-94999 GCF_050409405.1 Facklamia sp. P13069
TAGTGGGACATTTTGATTTGTGTTCTCTTGAGACATTATCATTTACGTTTAACACGGCAAAAGATAAAATAAAGAGTATTCATTGACATAATTGAAAGTTTAGCATAAGATTGTTACGATTTTGCATGTGAGCAAAGGAATAAGAAAGGGAGTGATTGTTACTTGGCCTATAAATATCTCGTCATAGTCGAATCACCAACCAAAGCCAAAACTATTGATAAATATTTAGGCAAAAATTATAAAGTCGTTGCTTCAAAAGGTCATCTCAGAGATCTACCGAAATCACGAATGGGCATTGACTTAGAAAATAATTTTGAACCGCATTATATTTCAATTAGGGGCAGAGGCGATACCATTAAGGAGCTTAGAAAATTAGCCAATAAGGCTGAAAAAGTCTATTTAGCAAGTGACCCGGACCGTGAAGGAGAAGCAATTGCTTGGCATCTTTCCTATCTATTAAAATTAGATCCGCAAGCGGCTAACCGTGTAGTATTTAATGAGATTACTAAAGAATCGGTTAAAGAAGCATTTAAGCAACCACGACAAATCGATCAAGACTTAGTGGATTCTCAACAAGCAAGAAGAATTTTAGACCGAATAGTGGGTTATTCTATCTCACCTTTATTATGGAAGAAGATTAAAGGTGGTTTATCAGCAGGGCGTGTTCAATCGACCACTTTAAAACTAATTATTGACCGTGAAAAGAAAATCCGCCAATTTAAACCAGAAGAATATTGGAAAATTCCAGCGAACTTTAAAAAAGGACGGTCGAAATTTGAAGCAGAATTCTATGGACTAGACGGTAAAAAAACTGAGCTCAAGAATAAAGAGCAAGTTGATCAAGTTATGAAACGTCTTGACCTTAAAGGTGAATTTAATATTCAATCAATTACTGAAAAAGAACGTTTTCGTAAGCCCAATGCACCGTTTACTACCTCTACCTTGCAGCAAGATGCTGCCAATCGTTTGAATTTCCGTACCGGCAAAACCATGATGATTGCTCAGCAGCTTTATGAAGGCATATCTATTCGTCGTAACACCATCGGCTTGATTACTTATATGCGTACCGATTCGACTCGAATTTCACCAACAGCCAAAAAGATGGCAGGAGATTTTATTAAAGATACCTATGGTGAGCAGTATTTGGGAGCAGGACATAAGGTGAATAATAAAGCAGGGGCTCAGGATGCTCATGAAGCTATACGTCCCTCAAATGTCAGTTTAACACCCGAATCGATTAAAGATTCATTAACTAAGGACCAATTCCGTCTCTATGCTTTAATATGGGCACGCTTTGTGGCTTCACAAATGTCAAATGCCGTCTATGATACAATTAAAGCAGATATCATTCAAAATGATGTTCTCTTTCGTGCGAATGGTTCACGCATTAAATTTGAAGGCTTCTTGAAAGTTTATCCAAGTAAATCAGATAAAGATAACTATCTGCCAGCTTTGAAAGAAGGAGATGCAGTTACAGCTGAAAAGATTGATCCAAGTCAGCATTTTACTCAACCACCAGCACGCTATAATGAAGCCAGCTTAGTTAAAATGCTTGAAGAGTTGGGGATTGGGCGACCTTCCACTTACGCACCAACCTTAGAAACCTTGCGTAAACGCTACTATGTTAAAATGGAAGCTAAACGTTTTACGCCGACAGAACTAGGAGAAATTGTCAATGACATGATGGAAATTTACTTTCCAGATATTGTTGATTCTGAATTTACAGCTGGGATGGAAAATAAACTTGACCAAATCGAGGAAAATAAAGTAGAATGGCAGAAAGTTCTGAATGACTTTTATCAGATTTTCGCTAAAGATTTAGACAAGGCAGAAGAAGAGATGGAAAAAATTGAGATAAAAAATGAACCAGCTGGTTTTGACTGCCCAGAGTGTGGCAATCCAATGGTCATCAAAATTGGTCGCTATGGTAAGTTTTATGCCTGCTCCAATTTTCCAGAATGCCGTCATACTGAAGCCATCGTCAAAGAAATTGGTGTAAAATGTCCTACATGCAAAGAGGGCGAAATTATCGAAAGAAAATCGAAGAAGAACCGAATATTTTATGGGTGTTCAAGATATCCAGAATGTGAATTCGTTTCTTGGGACAAACCAATCGGTCGTAATTGTCCAAAATGTAATGAGTATCTTATCGAAAAGAAATCTCGTAAAGGCAAGCAAGTTCAATGTTCTTCTTGTGATTATACTGAAGCCATAGAAAGCTAAGCGAATTTTAAAAAAACTTCTTTAAATCAATCAATTTAGCTAAAACCGAATGCTTCACAGTTTTGTGAGTGTTCGGTTTTTTATCTATTTAGCAATATTAACTGAACTATAAAATTTACTTTTAGCCTGCATTTTGAATATGGCGCTTAATTGGCTATGAATTCAAAGAAAAGGTATAATAAAAAAAGAGGAAATTGAGGTGATAAATGATGCAGGATAAGATTATTAATTTTTTGAATTATTTATTGAACGAACGTCGTTATTCTCAACATACAGTCATCGCCTACCAAAGAGATCTGAACCAATTCTGGCTTTTTATTAAAAGTTCAGGAGAAGTTAGCTTAGAGCAAATTTCCTATCAAGATTTAAGGCTTTATTTAGCCTATCTAAACGAACGCTCGCTTAATCCCAAAACGATTGCCAGAAAATTATCCTCTTTACGTTCTTTTTTTAATTATTGTTTGCGTCGGCATTGGATTGACCAAGATCCAATGGAGTTAATTACTTATAAAGCAAAAGAGACTCATTTACCCTCTTTTTTCTATGAAAATGAAATTGAAAGTCTCATTAAAGTAGCTAAAACTAGTCTTTTAGATTATCCCAAGCGAAACCTCGCCATCCTTGAATTGATGTATGCAACGGGTATCCGCGTTTCAGAATGCTGTCAGATAAGACTAGACCAACTTGATTTTTCCTTGCAAATTCTACGTGTGTTCGGCAAGGGGAATAAGGAACGAATTGTCCCTTTTGGAGATCCAGCTATGCGAGCTTTAAAAGATTATATTGAAACGGAGCGTAAAGAGTTATTAAGTAAATGGTCCATGCAGAATCAAAGAAATAATGATATATTATTCTTATCGGAAAAAGGGAAAGCAATTAACCCTGATCAAGTGCGCCATATTTTACAAAAAATAGTAGAAGAAAGTCAGCTTAATTTAAAGATTAATCCCCATAAATTGAGACATTCTTATGCGACCCATCTATTAAATCGTGGGGCAGATTTACGTTCCGTCCAAGAACTCCTAGGCCATGAGAATTTATCTTCTACACAAATATATACCCATATAACCGGCGATAAAATGCGATCAGAATACTTAAAAGCTCATCCGAGAGCTCGTAGAAAGAAGCAGGAGGAAGAATAAATGACAACAATATGTGCAGTTAAAAAAGATAATAAATTAGCAATGGCGGGAGATGGTCAAGTCACAATGGGAGAAACGGTCATTATGAAAGGTGGTGCCCGCAAGCTTCGTAGAATTTTTAACGATCAAGTGGTTATTGGATTTGCCGGAGGAGTTGCTGATGCTATTACCTTGTCAGAAATGTTTGAAACGAAGTTACAAGCCCATCAAGGCCAATTAACTCGAGCAGCTGTAGAAGTAGCCAAACAATGGCGGACAGATCGCTCTTTACAAAAGTTAGAAGCCCTTTTAATCGTTATGAATAAAGAAAGTCTCTTATTAGTATCCGGCACGGGAGAAGTTATCGAACCGGATGACGGTATTTTAACCATCGGTTCGGGGGGCAATTATGCCTTGGCAGCAGCTAGAGCCATGCTTAGAACAAGTGAGCAATTAAGTGCAAAAGAGATCGTTTCTCAAGCCCTAGAAATTGCTGCAGAAATTGATGTTTATACTAATAAACAAATCATGGTCGAAAGTTTTGAATCCTAGATTTAAAGGAGAATGTAAGAATGGAATTAAGTCCCAGACAATTAGTTGCAGAATTAGATAAATATATCATTGGTCAAGCAGAAGCCAAACGTTCAATAGCCGTTGCTATTCGAAATAGACAAAGACGGTTACGCCTTGAAGCTGAAATGCAAGATGAAGTAAAACCTAAAAATTTATTAATGATTGGTCCAACCGGAGTTGGAAAAACAGAAATTGCTAGACGTCTAGCCAAGATTATTAAGGCCCCTTTTTTAAAGGTGGAGGCCACTAAGTATACCGAAGTTGGTTATGTTGGTCGTGATGTAGAATCAATGGTCAGAGACTTGGTAGAGCAAGCAATTCGTATCGTTCGTGATGAAATGCGCCAAGAGGTTGAAGATGAAGCACGTGAAAAAGCAATTGATCGAATTGCTAAAGCACTAGTCCCTGGTAAGAAGAAAAAGAAGGAAGTAAAAAAAGATCCTAACAATGCCGGTGGCTTCGTCTTGCCAGATATGGAAGCTTTTATGCGCCAAATGCGTGGTGAAGTAGAAGCAGAAAAAGAAGAAGTGACGGAAGAAGTGGCTTCCAACCGTCGTCATATTCGCCAGCAAATTCGTGAGGGTGTGTTGGATAAACAAGAAGTGACTATTGAAATGGAAGAAAAGAAACTACAGTTAAACTCACTTAATCCTGCTATGGAGCAAATGATGGATATGCAAGAATCCCTCAACGCTTTAAGACCGAAGAAAATGATTCAGCGTACAGTGACTGTCAAAGAAGCGCTTAAGTTATTAACAGTAGACGAAGCAGACAAATTGGTAAACGAAGAGGATATTCATCAAAAAGGCTTAAAACTAGCTGAGAAAAACGGTATTATTTTTATTGATGAGTTAGATAAAATTGCCTCTTCAAGTAATCAATCGGGAGAAGTTTCAAGACAGGGTGTTCAGCGTGATATTTTACCAATCGTTGAAGGTAGTCAAATTCAAACCAAATACGGTATTATAAAGTCTGATCATATTCTCTTTGTGGGATCAGGTGCTTTCCATGTTGCTAAACCTTCTGATTTAATTCCAGAGTTACAAGGACGCTTTCCCATTCGAGTCAATCTTCAGGACTTAACCGCTGACGATTTTGTTAAAATTCTAACCGAACCTAAAAATGCCTTACTTATCCAATATCAGGCCCTTTTAGCTACTGAAGAGGTGACTGTTAACTTTAGCGATGAAGCAGTTCAGAAAATGGCCTACTATGCGGAAACCTTAAACCGCAATACAGATAATATTGGAGCAAGACGCCTACATACGATTATTGAGACAGTTTTAGAAGATTTATTATTTGAAGCAGCAGACACACCAATGGTAATTGAAATTACTGAAAAATACGTCGATGATAAATTAGCAGATAAGGTTGAGAATCAAGATCTTAGCCACTATATCTTATAAAGAAATGGGTGAAGCCTATGGTAACCATTCAAAATAGTTTTTTAAAAGTGGAGATAACTGAGAATGGGGCAGAAGTCCAGTCAATTACTGATCTAAAGACAGACTATGAATTTCTCTGGCAAGCAGACCCTTTCTATTGGTCTCGCAGTGCCCCCATCCTTTTTCCCATCGTTGGGCGCCTACAGGATGATCAGTATCTTTATGGTGGAAAATTCTACCAAATGAGTCGCCATGGGTTTGCTAGAGATTATACCTTTACTGTTCAAAGTCAAACCGAATCTTCTGCAAGTTTTTACTTAAAAAACAATAAAAACACGCTAGAATCCTATCCCTTTGAATTTTCGCTTCAGGTTAATTATGTTTTATATGATCATAAGTTAACAATTACTTTTGAAGTTTATAATCCTTCACTTGAAAAACCTTTATATTATTCAGTGGGTTATCATCCGGCCTTTAATCTCCCACATACAGTAGGAAGAAATTATCCGGAATTCAATCAAGTAAGTTACCAATTAAATCCAGAAGGGTATTATTATCTCTTACAAACTAATAATGATGGCCTAGTCAACTTAGAAAGAGCTAAGTATACAGAAGTGATTAATCAAAAGCTGCGTCACAAACAATTTAGAAATGATGCCTTAATCTATCAAGTAAGTGAAAAAGCTGAACTTATCTTAATGGATGCTATTAATGATGTTGAAATTAAATTTCGTTCTATTGGCTTTGACTATGTTGCTTTATGGTCTCCTTATCCTAAGCGAGCTCCTTTCTTAGCCGTAGAAGCATGGTCTGGCTTACCGGATATTGCCAATGAGCCTGAGCTATTTAAGCATAAACGGGGAATTCATAGTTTAGCCCCCCAATCCATCAGTACTCATGATTTGACGATGGAATTTTTCAAGGGTGAATAAAATTAAAAAGATAAAAATAGCTAAGGAAAATGCCTTAGCTATTTTAATTTATTTTTTTCTAGGATTTAAACCGAAGGTCACTCGACTTTCTTCTCCTTTAAGCAGTCTTTGAATATTCTCTCGATGACGATAGACCATCAAAACAGCCATAAAGGCAAAGCCCCAAGAATATACTAAAGGTTCTCGTAGAATAATCCAAATAGCGACCAGCAAAAAAGAGGTCATGGCAGCAATACTCACAATTGATGTCAATAAGAGAATGGTTATAAAGAGAGCGACCATGGCTAAAGCAATATAAAAGTTAAATGCCAATAGTACACCTACCGATGTCGCAACGATTTTTCCACCACGGAATTGACTGAAAATTGGATAGGCATGTCCCAGAACAGCAGCAATAGCCGTTAGCATAATAGCTAAATCACTATCCGAGCCTAAGAGCTGTTGGGCCATTAAAACTGGAAGATAGCCCTTTAAAATATCCACAATAATAACTACAATGGCTGCAATCGGTCCAAAATTTCTGCCGATATTCGTACCACCAGAATTGCCTGAACCGAGGGTCCGAACATCGATATTGTGGATATATTTTGAATACCAGACACCTGAGGGAATCGATCCCGCCAAGTATCCGACAATAATCATTAAGATAGCTAACATTTATTAACCTCCTAGTTTACTATCTTCATTCTAACATGATTGAATAATTTTCACCAAGCGAATTTCTTAATTATAAAAATGCAATATTTTTGACTTTTAGGCATCAAAACAACTTTAAGTAAATCAAAAGTGTCAAAGCAGGATTTATTCTGCTATGATAATAGAGTTGGGAAATAGAGCCTTTATACTGAATAGATACTATTGTTAAAAGATTATTCAAAAAACGCATGACTATTTCTTATTAAATAACATTAAAAGGGTGAGAAAATGGCAAACAAAAATTCTAAAGTGAATTTAAGCAATTATAATGATGATGCCATTCAGATATTAGAAGGTCTAGAAGCCGTAAGAAAAAGACCGGGTATGTATATCGGATCGACTGATCAAAAGGGCCTTCACCATCTTATTTATGAAATTGTTGATAATTCTGTAGATGAAGCTCTATCAGGTTTTGCAAATCGAATTGTTGTGTCTTTAGAAGCAGATGGCTCGATTCGCATTACTGATAATGGCCGGGGCATGCCGATTGGTAGGCATGCTTCAGGGGTTCCTACGGTTCAAGTTATTTTCACTGTATTACATGCTGGTGGAAAGTTTGGCCAAGGTGGATATAAATCCGCTGGAGGGCTTCATGGAGTAGGAGCCTCGGTCGTAAATGCTTTATCTTCATGGTTGGAAGTGACGGTTATTCGAGAGGGATACCAATACCATATGCGGTTTGAAGAGGGCGGACGTCCTGCCAGCTCTTTAAAAAAGACTAAGCACAATAATCAATCAGACACTGGTACAAGTGTTCATTTTATGCCGGATGAAAAAATATTTGGATCTTCTGCCATTAACTATGAAACCATTTCCGAAAGGCTGAGAGAGTCAGCCTTCCTTTTAAAAGGAATTACCATTGAAATTCATGATCAAAGAAAAGACATTTCAGAGACTTTTCATTATGAAGATGGTTTACAAGATTTTATTCAATATCTTAATGAAGATAAAGAAGTCATGGGAAATGTGGTGGCTTTTTCAAGCCAATCAGAAGATTTTGAGATTGATTTTGCCATGCAGTATAATGATGGTTATTCAGAAACCATTCTTTCTTTTGCTAATAATGTTCGTACCAATGGTGGAGGCACGCATGAAACGGCCATGAAGACAGCTATTACCAAGGTATTTAATGACTACGGTCGTAAAATGAGTTTGATTAAAGAAAAGGATAAAAATTTAGAAGGGTCCGATATCCGGGAAGGACTGGCAGCCATTGTATCGGTTCGTATTCCTGAGCAATATCTACAATTTGAAGGACAGACGAAGGACAAATTAGGAAGTCCAAAGGCACGTACCATTGTTGAATCTTTTGTAACAGAGCACTTAGGTTATTATTTAGCAGAAAACGGTAATTGGGCGCAAACTATTTTAAGAAAAGCTTTAAAGGCTAGACAAACACGAGAAGCTGCTCGCAAAGCGCGTGAGGCTTCACGTTCTTCTAACTCTAATAAACAACAAGAACGCTTAATTTCAGGTAAGCTTACTAAGGCCCAGTCAAAAGATGCTTCAAAGAATGAACTTTATATCGTGGAGGGAGATTCGGCCGGTGGCTCAGCTAAATTAGGGCGTGATCGTAAATTTCAAGCCATATTGCCTTTAAGAGGTAAGGTCATCAACACTGAAAAAGCATCTTTAAGCGATATTATGAAAAATGAAGAAATTAATACCCTCATCTACACAATTGGTGCAGGGGTAGGGGCTGATTTTGATATTAAAGCTGCTAACTATGATAAAGTGGTCATTATGACGGATGCGGATACGGATGGTGCTCACATTCAAGTACTGCTTTTAACTTTCTTCTACCGCTATATGAAGCCATTGATTGAAGCAGGCAAGGTCTATTTGGCCATGCCGCCTCTATATAAGGTATCAAAGGGAAAAGGTAAGAATGAAAGAATCGAATACGCTTGGACAGATGAAGAACTACAAGCAAAAATTAAAGCAGTGGGACCAGGCTACATCTTACAACGTTATAAGGGGCTCGGAGAGATGAATGCGGATCAATTATGGCATACGACTATGAATCCTTCCTCACGCTTATTGATAAGAGTAACTCTTGACGATGATTCGTTATCCGAAAAGCGTTTATCGACTTTAATGGGTAGTAAAGTAGATCCTCGCCGTAAATGGATTGAAAAAAATGTTCAATTTACCATGGATGAAGAAGATTCTCTATTAAAAGAAAACACCCAAACCAACCACTCTCTAGCACAAGAAGACAAGGAAGCCTTGTTAGTGGCTAAAAACCCAGCTTCAAAAGCATCTGCGAAAACAAAAAATACGCTATCAAAAAAAGAGCCGTCTACTGACCTTAATGAAAATCCAAGTAAGGATTTAGTGGATGAAAATGGACAAATTGATTTATTTGGAGGTGATTTATAATGACTGAACTAGAAAATAAAGGAGTCCAAGAATTAAATTTTTCATCGGTTATCGGTGATCGATTTGGTCGCTATTCCAAGTATATTATTCAAGATAGAGCGTTACCCGATATTCGCGATGGTTTAAAACCCGTTCAAAGACGTATTTTATATGCTATGTTTGCCGAAGGAAATACTGCTGAAAAAGCTTATCGCAAATCAGCCAAAACAGTGGGGAATGTGATCGGTAATTATCATCCACATGGAGATTCATCGGTTTATGAGGCCATGGTTCGTATGTCTCAAAGTTGGAAAAACCGCCAACCTTTGATCGACATGCACGGTAATAATGGTTCCATGGATGGCGACCCAGCTGCAGCAATGCGTTATACAGAAGCTAGGCTTTCAAGTATCGCCATGGAACTCTTAAGAGATATCCATTCTCAAACAGTCGATTGGATTCTGAACTTTGATGATACCATTGAAGAACCTCGTGTTTTACCCGCTCGCTTTCCTAATCTACTAGTGAATGGCGCAACCGGTATTTCAGCAGGTTATGCAACCGATATTCCTCCACACAACTTAGGGGAAGTCATTGACGCTTTAATTTATATGATTAAGCATCCCGATAAAATCAGTGTCGACCAGTTAATGAAGTATTTACCAGGACCAGATTTTCCAACGGGTGGTATTATCCAAGGTAAAGCGGGCATTAAAGAAGCCTATCAAACGGGTCAAGGTAAAGTTGTTATTCGATCTAAATTAGAAGTTGAAAAATTAAAGGGTGGTAAGTCTCAAATTGTTGTGAGTGAAGTACCCTATGACGTTAATAAAGGCAAACTTATTCAAAAATTAGATGAAATACGTCTTTCTAAAAAGCTAGAAGGGATTGCTGATGTTCGCGATGATTCAGATATTAATGGTGTTTCATTAGTCATTGAACTAAAAAGAGATGTAGAGGTCGAACCAATTCTTGCTTACCTCTATAAAAACACCGATTTACAAGTAAATTATCACTTCAATATGATAGCCATTCACGATCGTCGACCAGTCCTTTGTTCCTTAGAAAAAATGTTACAAGCTTACCTTGACCATCAAAAAGACATTATTCGTCGAAGAACTCAATTTCTTCTTAAGAAAGATCAAGACCGTCTTCATATTGTTGATGGCTTAATCCGAGTTATTTCTATTTTAGATGAAGTAATTACCACTATTCGCCAATCTGAAAACAAGGCCAATGCTAAAGATAATTTACACCAACAATATAATTTTTCAATGGCACAGGCTGAAGCAATTGTTTCCTTACAGTTATACCGTTTAACTAATACGGATATTGTTGGCCTACAAAAAGAAAAATTTGAACTTAACGAAAGAATCCATATGTACGAGAATATCCTTTCTAATGCCAGTACTTTAGACAAGGTTTTGGTTAAGGAATTAAAGGAAATTAAGAAAAAGTTTAATAGTTTGAGAATGAGTCAATTAGAAGAGGAAGTGGAAGAAATTACCTTGGAAAAGACTCTTTTAATCCCACAAGAGCAAGTCTATGTGTCTGTGACTAAGGAAGGATACTTGAAACGTACTTCGGTTAGGTCATTTACGGCTTCCGATTCCACTGATTTAGGATCTAGAGATTTAGACTATCCATTATTTGTTCAAGAACTCTCGACTCATGATGCGATTGTGATTATCACATCTAAAGGTAATTATATTCATTTACCTGTTCACGAATTACCAGACATTCGTTGGAAAGATCTGGGTTTACATTGGTCTCAGCAATATCAATTAGATAAAGAGGAGTCCATCATTGCGGTGTTTGCGCAAAAAGCTTCGGATAATCCGAGTGAAGACCGAATTGTCATGATGACACAAGCAGGTCGCATTAAACAAACCCTCTTATCAGAATTCTCAACTTATCGATCCTATAAAACTCGGACAATGACTGCAATTAAATTGCAAGATGACCACGATCAATTAGTAGCAGCTCGATTAGCTAAAGCAGACAAGAACTATCAAATCGCCAGTATGACCCACCGCTCCTACGGTTTACGGTTTGATTTAGAACAAGTTTCAATTCAAGGACTAAAAGCACAAGGGGTCGTAGGTATGAAACTGAAAAAGGATGATTATCTTGTATCGATGCTCTTAATCGATCAAGCAGCTTCAAGACCACAAGTCTTCTTATTAACCAATCGAGGAAATCTTAAACGAATGGATAGTGAAGAACTGGCTAGTGCTAATCGCGCCAGTGTTGGAACGCTCATTCTAAAAGAAATAAAATCAAATCCCCATCGGATTTTAAAAGCTTTAGCCTTACAAAAAGGGAATATACCGATTATTATTCAAGGGGATACCGGTAAATCATTAGAGATGATGGCTTTTGATATCAATATTAGTAAACGCCAGAATAATGGCAGTCAGATTGTTGAGCTTGATCAACTAGGTAAGGTGATAGACATCCATCCTGCACGCTTGAAAATGTTAGATGAAGAATAAGATAAAAAACAAGTATCTGAACCAGATGCTTGTTTTTTATTTACAAAATCAACAACTAAAACTCTGTGTACTAAAAGAAAAAAACAGAAAGCAAACAACTGTTATAATCTTATTGCTACAATGAGCACAGAATACACTCTATTATTTTGTTTTTTCTAACAAAACACTGATATGTAAAGCTTAACGCTAATTATATAATTCACAATAACTGTTTACATTGAACTTTTCTTGTGTTATATTATGGGTGTAGAAATTGTCGGATCATTTTAAAAAAGGAGAATTAAAATGGAAATTGCAAATAAAACCGAATTAAATAAAGCATGGGATGGCTTTCAAGGAAGCAAATGGCAAAAAGAAATCGATGTTCGTGATTTTATTCAAGAAAACTATGCCTTATATGAAGGGGATGAAAGTTTCCTAGCAGATGCTACACAAAATACAAAAGATCTTTGGGACCAAGTGATGGACCTTAATAAAAAAGAACGGGAAGCAGGTGGCGTTCTTGATATGGATACTAAAGTAGTTTCTTCTATCACTTCTCATCAAGCAGGTTATTTAGATAAAGACAAAGAAGCAGTCGTTGGTTTCCAAACAGATGCTCCTTTTAAACGTAGCTTACAACCTTACGGTGGAATTCGTATGTCTAAGAATTCCTTAGAAGCTTATGGCTATGAGTTAGATCCAGAAACAGAACATATCTTTACACAATACCGTAAAACTCATAATCAAGGTGTTTTTGATGTCTATACCCCAGAAATGCGCGCTGCTCGCCGCTCTGGTGTTATTACCGGTCTTCCTGATGCATATGGCCGTGGTCGTATTATTGGTGACTACCGTCGTGTAGCCTTATACGGGGTAGAGCGTTTGATGGAAGAAAAGCAAAAAGATTTTGCTAACATCGGAAATGGTACAATGGATAACGATGTGATTCAATTACGTGAAGAAGTTACTGAACAATACCGTGCTTTACAAGAATTAAAAGAATTAGGCGAAATTTATGGCTTTGATATTTCACGTCCAGCTGAGAATGCAAAAGAAGCTTTCCAATGGTTATACTTAGGCTATTTAGCTGCCGTTAAGCAACAAAATGGAGCGGCTATGTCATTAGGACGTACTTCTACTTTCTTAGATATTTATATCGAACGTGACCTAGCTAAGGGCACATTGACTGAAGTCGAAGCACAAGAGTTAGTTGATCATTTCGTGATGAAATTACGTTTGGTTAAATTTGCACGTACACCAGAATACAATGAATTATTCTCTGGTGACCCAACTTGGGTAACAGAATCAATCGCTGGTATAGGTTTAGATGGACGCCCACTTGTTACTAAGAACTCTTTCCGTTTCTTACATACCTTAACAAACTTAGGTCCGGCTCCGGAACCAAACCTAACAATTCTTTGGTCACCATCATTACCTCAAGCCTTTAAAGAATATGCAGCTAAAATGTCGATTATATCTTCTGCTATTCAGTATGAAAACGATGAGATCATGCGTCCAGAATATGGTGATGATTATGCGATCGCGTGTTGTGTGTCTGCTATGCGTGTAGGTAAACAAATGCAATTCTTTGGAGCGCGTGCTAACCTTGCTAAGACATTACTTTATGCCATTAATGGTGGGGTAGATGAAAAATCTAAAGCGCAAGTTGGCCCTCAATATGCGCCAATTACATCTGAATATTTAGATTACGATGAAGTTTTGGCTAAATATGATGATATGATGGAATGGATTGTTGAGTTATATGTAAATACTTTAAATATCATCCACTATATGCATGATAAGTATTCTTACGAATCATTAGAAATGGCTTTACACGATACAAAAGTTCTTCGTACAATGGCAACTGGTATTGCAGGTTTCTCAGTTGCAGTAGATTCTCTATCTGCAATTAAGTATGCTAAAGTTAAAACAATTCGTGATGAAAATGGTTTAGTGATTGACTACGAAATTGATGGAGATTTTCCTAAATATGGAAATAATGATGATCGTGCGGATCAAATTGCTGTAGAATTATTGAAGAACTTTATGACAAAAGTTCGTAAACATAAAACTTACCGTGATTCATTACAAACAACTTCAATTTTAACTATTACTTCAAACGTTGTTTATGGAAAGAAAACTGGTAATACACCGGACGGACGTCGTGCAGGAGAACCATTTGCACCAGGGGCTAACCCAATGCATGGTCGCGATACCCATGGTGCTTTAGCTTCTTTACTTTCTGTGGCTAAAGTACCTTATGAGTACGCTTTAGATGGTATTTCCAATACCTTCTCAATTATTCCTAAAGCGCTTGGTAAAGAAGAAGCCACTCAAAAAGCTAACCTAGCTAATATGTTAGATGGTTACTCGACAAGTGGTGGACATCACTTAAATGTCAACGTCTTTAACCGTGACACCTTATTAGATGCGATGGAACATCCTGAAGAGTATCCACAATTAACAATCCGTGTATCAGGTTATGCTGTAAACTTTATCAAGCTAACACGCGAACAACAATTAGACGTTATTAACCGTACAATGCACGCTTCAATGTAAACTTTAAACAATTAATTAAAAACTTCAGAAAAAGGGACTGAATTTTATTTCAGTTCCTTTTTCTAAAAGTTAGATGGAGGAATTGAAATGTCAGAAGTAGCACAAGTAATTAAAGGCTATGTTCACTCCACAGAAAGTTTTGGTTCAGTTGATGGACCGGGTATTCGCTTTATATCTTTTATGCAAGGTTGTCGAATGCGATGTGAATTTTGCCATAACCCAGATACTTGGAAGATGACGGGTGGCAAGGAATACAGCCCACAAGACTTATTTAATGAAGCCATTCAGTATCGTGCTTTCTGGGGAAATGAAGGGGGAGTCACTGTATCAGGTGGGGAACCCTTATTACAGATGGATTTTTTAATCGAATATTTCAAAATATGTAAGGCCAATGGAGTACATACAACCATAGATACTTGTGGCCAGCCTTTCACTTATGAAGAGCCTTTTTTTAGTAAATTTCAAGAACTGATGATGTATACGGATCTGCTTTTGTTTGATATAAAACATATCGATCGTCAAGGCCATATTAAACTAACCGGCCATCCAAATGATAATATTCTTGAAATGTCACGCTATTTATCAGATATTAATAAAGCCGTCTGGATCCGTCATGTATTGGTTCCAACAAGAACGGATTTTGATGAATATTTATACCGTTTATCCGATTATGTAGCCAGTTTAAATAACGTCTTAAAGTTTGAAGTTTTACCTTACCATATGATGGGTGTTTATAAATACACTGCATTAGGCTATCGATACAAATTAGAAGGTGTAGAACCTCCAACTAAAGAAAGAGTCGAAAATGCCAACCGTATACTGCGCTGTGCAGAATATACCGGCTACCTAAAATCATAATAAAAAAATCTGTAACCATTCAAATTTAATGGGTGGCTACAGAATTTTTTTAGCAATTTTTTCTAATTAGTAATAAGATCAATTAACCGCCAACTAAGAATTTTGTAAAATAAGCGACAGCAATACCTACATAGTTACCTACAGCTCCTGCTAAAACTCCTAAAATTAAACCACTATCAATAAGAGACTTCCAATTAGCTGCTGCTGCTGTTAGAGAAGCTGTTGGACCACCGACGATACAACCAACAATTGAAAGAATCATGTATCCATATTCTATCTTAAATAGACGACAGATCAACAAGTGTAAAGTCAAACCTCCAACTAACATTCGAAAAACATAAAGTGTCATGGTTAAGGTAGAACCTACAAATTGCTGCCAGTCAACTGCAAAACTAATAGTTGAAAAAACATTAAGGATAAGAAGAGTCCTAAATCTAAATTAGCACATAGTTTATTATTGAGCTAGACCGATAAAACGGTCGTTAACAAGATTAAACGAACAGCCTTCCAAATAGTCTCCGGCATGTAAGCTTTTGAAAATGCTGTAGTCAAAATATTTATACCAAAACCAATGGTTAATAGCTAAGTAGTTTCTCTAATGGACCACTCTTTATCTGACATCAATGCTTTCGTGTCACTAGTTGAAGGTTCTTCTTCACTTAAATGATAAGGCCAAAACTTTTCCCAAGCTTTTGAAGCTTTAAGCATAGCTGGCGCGGCGAGCATAAAGTTTGTTAAAGGGGTAGCAATAACGTAATCTGACGCGTTAGCAGCCGCAATGGTTTGATGACTAGCATCTAAAACTGTTGCAATAGTCGTTAAGTTAGGAGTACCACCAGTGTAGGTCGCAACAAACATCCCAGCGATCTTTTATCCTTCATCCATATAAGGGGAAAAATGAAGGCTAAGATAGTTGCAATCACCATAAGTGATAAAATACCTGAACTTAAAGCAATCACCGGATTTTTACTTTTTCAACTCAACTAAATCCATACTTAGCATGCAAATAATAATACTGACGGGAACTAGAAGTGAACTTATAGCACTATACACTTTATGACTGATAGGCACGACTCCTGTATTAGAAAAAATAATTCCAATTACAACAACAGTCAGGACCGGTCCTAACGATTTAAAAACTTTGTATCTTTGCAAGAATAACGCAACTGCGATCATGGATAAAACAATGAAAATAAGACCATTAGTTCTAGTTAAAACGCATCCACACAATCATGCCTTTATTATTTCTTTTATAATTCTACCATAAGTAGAAAAATATAATATTAAATTGTATTATCAATATAGCTAATATATATTAAAGCAAAAGCCTATAATCTAAGTAAATAATCATGTAAAAATTTTTGAAAATATTTATTATTTTTATCTTTTTAAAAACTTACTTTAATTATCCTATGTCAATAAGGATTCAAAAATTTATTAAAAAGTGATAAACTTAGACTGTAATTTAATTTAGGAGGATAAATATGACAAAATACTTAGTTTTTGGGCATAAAAAGCCAGATACAGATACTATTGCTTCAGCCATCGCTTTTGCCTATTTCTTAAAGCAAGAAGGACACCAAGCAGAAGCAGTCGCACTGGGTGAAATATCAAGTGAGCCAGCTTTTGCTTTAGAAAAATTTGGTATCCAACCACCAAGAATTATTAATACAGCTGCTAATGAAGTGAGCCAAGTTGCTCTAGTGGACCACAATGAGCCACAACAATCAATAGACGATATTGATCAAGTTCAAATTGATTATGTCATTGACCACCACCGCATTTCAGGCTTTAATACAGCTCAGCCTCTTTATTACCGTGCGGAGCCCCTAGGGTCAACAGCCAGTATTCTTTATAAGATGTTTCAAGAATATGGCTATGAAATTCCAGCAGATATTGCCGGCATGATGTTATCTGCTATTATTTCAGATACCTTGTTATTCAAATCTCCAACAACAACCGAAAAAGACAAGGAAATCGCTGAAAAATTGGCTGAAATAGCCCAAGTTGATATTCAATCATATGGTTTAGAATTTTTAAAGGCTGGAGCTGATCTTAGTAAGCAATCGGATGAGGAAATTGTTGATGGGGATGCTAAAAACTTTGTCATGAACGATCAAAATATTCGTATTGGTCAGACAAACATTATCGGCTTTGACGAGATTTTAAGTCGTAAAGAAAATCTTTTAAAAGTAATGGAAGATAAGCGAAAAGAAATGAATCTTAAACTCTATGTGCTAGTGATTACGGATGTCTTAGAATCCGATTCTATTGGTTTGGTGGTAGGGGCGGATATTAGTGTTGTAGAGGCAGCTTTCAATACTAAAGTTGAAGATCATCAATTTGATTTACCAGGAGTAGTTTCACGTAAGAAACAAGTGGTTCCTCCATTAACAGCAGCATTTAACAAATAAAATGAATTCCAGCCCTCAACTTTATATTAAAGTTGGGGGCTGGAATTCATTATTCTTTTAATGAAAGACGTTTAATAACAGATGCCTGAGGTGTCACATAAAGTGTTTTTTGGCCTTCATAAATAACAAAGCCAGGTTTAGAACCGTTAGGTTTCTTTAAATGTTTAACTTGGACGTAATCAACAGGCACATTAGCAGATTGTGAAAATTTAGAATAATAGGCCGCTAATTGAGCAGCTTCTACAAAGGTTTCTTCACTAGGTTTATCACTTTCGATAATAACGTGGGCACCAGGGATATCCTTTGCATGAAGCCACCAATGGTTTTTAGATGCTTTTTTGAGGGATAAGTCGTCATTTTGTTGATTGTTTCTACCGACATAAATCATGACACCATCACTAGATTTAAAGCGACGGGGTTTAGATTGGTTTTTTGCTCGCTTTTTACTTGAAGAAGGCTTCTGTCCCACATAGCCTTCATTAATTAATTCTTGCTTAATCGATTCAACATCTTCAAGATCAGCTTGCTTAAGTTGGACTAAAATACCTTCTAAATAATCAATCTCAGCGCGGGTTAAGCTTTCTTCACGATTAATATATTTGAGAGCATCCCGATATTTTTGATACTTTTTAAAGTAAACTTGAGCATTTTCAACAGCATTTAATCGAGGATTTAATTGGATATCCATTGGCTCGTCATTATTATAAAAATTAGCCAAGGTCACCTGGTATTCCTTATCATTAATTTGATAGGCAAAGGCATTTAAAAGTTCACCTTTAATGCGATAGTCATCAGCATTTGCTGCAACATGTCGGTCAATTGTAAGTTTTTTCAATTTTTTTTGATTTTTATCAATCACTTGCTTTAATTTATGAATAATATTACCCGATAATTGCTTGACCCTATCTAAATGAACCTTTTGGTGAGAATATGCATAAATTAATTCGGAAAGAGAATCGAAGGCCACTTCTGTTCCTGGTAAATTTGCCAATTTAAAAGCATAGAAATAAACATTTTTTTCCGTTTGATAAAGAGTAGGAGAGGGGAATTCAATGGCTGATTTAACTCTTTCTAAACTGGCCAAACTAGATAGATTCCCACCTTCATCAGACATCCAAAAAGCAATCTCTTGTGCAAGAAGTTTTCCCATTCCTTGTACGCATTGGAAAGCTGTCCCTTCTCTTAGAATCGCTTCATTCTGATGACTAAATTCAAACAATTGAGAATCATTCAATTCAAATAAGTTTACTTGTTGTCTGTTGCGGGGAGGTCGCTTGAATTCTGCTCCTGGAGTGAGTGAACGATAAGCGTTTTGACTATCTGGAACATGCTTAATACAATCAATAATGGTTTGTTTATTCTGGTCGACTAGAAGGATATTTGAGTGTCGCCCCATCAATTCAAAGGTTAGCAGGTATTCTTGGTCAACACCTATTTCATCACGACCGGTAAAATAGAAATCAATAATCCGATCGTTCTCATATTGCTTGATATCAATAATGAAGGCAGATTCCAAGTATTTTCTTAATAACATGCAAAACATAGGGGCCTGTTGTGGATTGGCTGATTTCTCTTGAGTTAAGTATAAAGAAAAATAATTCGGGTGAACCGAGGCGGCTAGGCGATGATTGGTTCGGTTAGCACGTATAACTATTTGTAATTCTTGTTCAAAGGGTTGGTAAATTTTATGTACACGTCCTGCTTTTAATTGTGATCGTAACTCTTCTACTAAAGCTCGTGTAAAAAATCCGTCAAATGTCATCGTCTCACTCCTCAAAAATGTCTGTTATTTATTATAAAACAAATAGGCCCTTTAAGCTAGTAAGGGCCTATTGAAGTGATTTCTTTACATAGAAATGAATTATTTCACTATTGATTTGGCATAGTTAGAAGGACTAATACCAAATTCTTTCGAAAAAGCTCTTGAAAAATATTGGATGGAACCATATCCTAATTCATTAGCGATTTCAGAAAGAGTCATTTTAGATTCATGAATTAATAGCTTACTTTGTTTTAAACGTAAGCTGTTAATGTATTGTTTAGGGGTTTGTCCTGTATATTTATTAAATAAGCTTTGGAGGCTGGAGCGAGAAATATTGAAGACTTCTACCAGATCATTTACTTGATGAAGCTGACCGACATTCTCTTGGAGAAAATCAATGATTGATTGGAACAAGTCATTTTCATAATTTTCTCGCATGGAGGTAGACCTTTCAGTTTCTGTTTTATTCTCACCGTTGTGAATTTGCGTAAGTATTAATTGGAGACTTGTGACCATTTCATCATAATAGAAAGGACATTTATCCTCAGAAATAGCCGCTAAATTGACCAAGCGACTTACAAGTTGAATTTGACGATGACCAAGATGAATTGGCCTTTGAGCGATCGATTCGGCTAAGCCTTGACCAGAAAATAAAATGGAAATCAGTGTAGTCATCCCTTCTTCTTTAAAGGCAATTTGATTTTTTTGTCCTGGAAAAATTAACCAGGCGGAATTTTTTGATAAAAGAATCTGCTTATTATAGCTTACTTCTATCGAAGCTTGTCCTTGATCGACGATAATTAACTCATAGTAATTTTGTGGATGGTTGAGTATCCGTTCACCGCTTGAGTAGACTTGGTAATCAAGACCGAAGACATTTTCAATTTTAAGGCGTTTTATTTCTTTTTCTACCTTTATAGCTTCTTTTAAAGTAATAATTTGTGGTTCTTCATTTTGGCTGGGTTCCAAATAAAGTTTACATTCTGCAGTTAGAGAGAGGGTATTAAAGTATACACCCGCATTAAGCTGAACCGCATTCTGTAAGATAAAAAATTGAAAGGATTCTTTTTTATCTGGAGTATCCGTCATCACTAATAGAGCTAATCCTTTATGTTCAGTTAGGATAACTGGCTTATTAAAACGTAGTAGAGCTTGTGATCGATCCCTTTTAATGGTTACTAAACGATTAAAGGGTTTAATTTGTTGGTGGTTAGTCTTGACGGAGGTAAAATATTTCGAAGTGGCGTTCTTGGTCGATTGCTTATACATGGTAAACTCCTTTCTGCTTCTTATGTCTATTATATCTTAATTAGGATAAAAGCACTATTAATCTTTAGAAGTTAAAATTGTTCTAAAAATTATCTAAATTAACTTATATTTAAATAAGTTCTTTTAATTCAATGAAGCTAGAGTAAGAAGGTTTTGTTTGTTATAATATATTTAAAATTTAAGATAAAGTAGGTAATGTGATGAAAAGAATAAATCGAATTTTGAAGTATGTGTTCGCTATTAACTTCTTTGGGATGATTCTCTTTATTTCTAAGCCATTTTTTACGAGAGTTTATGCAGAAGAAGAGGTTAGGGCTGAAGAAACTCAAGCAGTCAAAGAAGATACTAAAGTAAAATATGTAACCATTCGATCAATTGGCGATATTTTATTACATGATAGTGTTTATTGGAGTGCCCAAACTGGTTCAACGAGTTATCAATTTGATCCAATGTTTAAAGAAGTGGCAAAATATGTCGCTAATGCTGATATCACGACAGCCAATATGGAGACCTTGGTGGCCGGAAATCAAATGGGAGTATCTTCTTATCCTTTCTTCAATGTTCCAGATCAAATTGTCGATAGTCTATTAGCGATGGATGTAAATATTGTTTCAACCGCCACTAACCATACCATGGATTTCGGAGCTAAGGGGGCGCATCTTTCATTAGAAATTCTTAAAAATAAGAAAATGGAATATGTCGGATCCTATTCATCTTGGGACGATTACAACCGTCTACGGATCATTGAAAAAAATGGCATTCGAGTAGGATTTTTAAATTATACTTATGGTACCAATGGTAACCCAATTCCTCAAGATGAAAGATACTTAGTGACTCTGATTGATGAAGAACTTATCCCATTAGAAATTCAACATTTAAAAAGACAATGTGATGTAGCTATCGTTATTTATCAATTTGGCGAAGATGCTTTTTTACCAGTTGATTCTCAAATTAGATTAACTCAATTGGCTATTGATGCAGGAGCAAACTTTGTTCTAGGAGGACATTCTCACATTATGCAACCCATGAAACGTTTTAACGATCATCAAGGTGCTTGGTATTCTCATGGTAATTTTTTGTCCGGCCAAGTAAGAGCATATGAAAAAGTCGGTGGAATTGGAGAGTATACCTTTAAGATGGATGTTGATGGAAAAGTTACTTTAGATTCTATGCGATTGATGCCAACTTATAATGTTGGCTATCCAGAATGGTCTTTTTATCAAGTAATTCCATTAGCAAAGGCTCAAGACTTTGGTCTGTGGAACGGTGATCGTTTATATGAAGAAGTAGAGCAACGATTCACTAACTATGAAAAAGACCTTGATTTTGTACCTTATTTAGATTAACTCTATAAAGGATAGCATCTTTTTGCTCTCTATTCTGTATTTACAACTAGTTACTTACAAAATAGAGGATTGGGTGAATTATGAAAAGGATAATAGTTGTTTTAATGCTCTTTACTCAAAGTTTCAGTTTACCGAATGTTCATGCTCAAAAAGGTGAAATGACTTATCTCAAAAGCCAAACCGATAAAAATATGGTATCTTTAGAAGCTTGTCAAATACTTTTAAGAGAGACACCACTGACTTCTTCAAATAGTCAAGAAATAATCTCAGATAAAGAGTTACAAAATCAATTTGAAGCCAATCAAGTGCGCATGACAGCCATTAATGAACGCTATCAAATTTTGAACCAAGAAATTATTTCTATTCAAGAAGGGCCTAGCAATTCCTTGAACGAGGCAAATCTTGCATTGGAAGAGGTCATTGAAACTCTTTACCAAAATTTATCAATTGAGCAGCAAGATTTTGTTTCCCTATCTGCTCAAGAGCAATTAGCCTTAATCAGTCAAGATGAAACAGTTATAGAATGGCAAGCTTACATTGAAGAGTTGAATCAAATTTTGGATCAATATATTAGTGAACAAGCCGAATTAGAAGCAGAATATCAACAATTACTCTATGATAACGAAACTTTAGGGGATCAAATTCAAAGTAGTAAGGAAACAATGGCCCAACTTAGTCAATGCCAGCTTTATCCTTATTCAACAACTGCTTACCTTATCAATCAAGAAAATATGCAATTAGACGCTTCTGATCTAGCGACTTTAATCGTCTCAATCGATAATTATTTACAAAAGATTGTCCCCAAAGCCTATGCTAAAGTTACTTTTCAACAAATTTATGATCTTTTTAATAAAAAGATGACTGTTGAAGAACTAAATAATAAGCTTACTGACAAGGAAGTGATTGTATTAGATGATTTTACTTTTACCTCTTACCAATATGCAAAAGAATTGAGCTTATTTGATATCGAAGTGATGGCTTACCAAGCCTTGAATAATTATTATATAAATAATAAGGCTGAAGTTTATCACGCTGTTTATAGTAATTTATTAAATCTAAAAGAAAGCCAATTACATTACTTTTATCTAATTAATAGTGAATTATTTGAAAATCTTAAGCATTATCTTGCAAATTATCTTAACCAGCATCAATTAATTAGTGATGAAAACATCCAACAAATTAAAACACTTCATGACCGTTATCAAATGAAATTAGTTTTATATAATGAGAATAATCAGACTTGGTCAGCTAATTTAGGGGCTGATTCGGGCTATTTATTAGAATATCAGGCAAAAGACTTACTTCAAACTCAAACGCCTAATAATGAATCAACAGATATGGCTAAAGAAGATGTAAAGCATGATCAGCCAGTAGATCAGGTCAAAAAGAACCTAAATGATAGAGGGTTACTTAAACTAGAAGATAAGCAAATAGCAAATGAAACGGATAAACAGGATAATTTAGCCTTCTTAAAAGACAAACTAGCCAATAAGACTAAAGGCAAAAAAGCCAGTAATTTAGCTAAACCCTCTGATAAAGATAAAAATATCAAAGACAAGACGCAATCAAATGATAAAAAATCACAACTTTTACCAACTACTGGTGAGCAAAAGTTCTATCTCAATATCGCATGGTCTCTATTGATAATTGGCTTAATCGCCTTATTAATTAACCGCTACTTTAAACAGCTTCAGCATAAAAAGCGAATACAAGATCATCTTTTCAATGAGGAGGATCTATTTTAGTTTCACTATTTAAAAACTTTCGATATAATAAACCTAATCGAAAGGGGCGTTTTATATGGATATAAATGATTTTAATGAAGCAGTTAAGCACTTTAAGCAAATAGATAGTCATGAAGCTTTTGAATTAATAGAAGCAAAAGAAGGGAATCTTATTTTTGTAGGTCGTGAGACTTGCCCATATTGCCGTTTGTTTGTTAGTAAGTTAGCGGAAGCTGCGATTACAAGTGATTTAAATGTTTATTTCTTACATTCACAAACTCAAAATGACCTAGAAGGAACACAAATGTTCCGTGAAAAATATAACGTTGTCACAGTTCCTGGATTAGTTTATGCTGATTCGAATCGTACAGAAACAGTTTGCGATTCTTCTATGAAAGTAGAAGAGATTATTGATTTTGCTAGAGCATACTAGCTTAGTTAACAGAGGAGAGTAACATTGCAAGACAAACAAAAACAAGTAAAAACTCCTAAAAGCCCAATTGTCTGGTTTTTCATTATGATTATTCTATTCTCAGCTACCATGTTGTTACGGCTAAAAAGTGACTCTATTCAAGAAGCAGGTCAAAGTTTTGGAATACAATCTCAAGTTGCTAAGGAATCATCTGATTCCTTAGCACTTTCAACAACAGAAATAACTGAGTCAAGCACTAAGACCAAGCCTGACCAAACTAGTCAAACAACGGTTGAAGAAAGTTCTACTTCATCTCAAGAATCTGATCAAATCAGAATCTCAACAACTATCGAAACGATAGAAAAAATTGAATCCAGTGAAAGTTTTGAACAAGCCTATACTCAATTACCACCAGCTAAAACTTATTCTATTTTTCAATTTAAAAACAATGAAATTCAAGATCGATTTGTAAAACGCGCTTTTGAAGTGATGATTCAACGTCTCATTGATGAAGATAAATTTTTCTCTGCTGTAGATTATCAATTAACTATCGATCCAACATTGGACGATAATATCTATATTTTGCATCTAGAGGAAAAATACGCTGATCAATTAATAGAACGAGGGTATTACCGCTTTGATTATCGTGGAAAGAAAGTTACTAAATATTAAGTCAAAAAGCTCGGTACGGATTTAAGTGTCCTTATCGAGCTTTTTAAATCATAATTCTTTACTTAGCCAAACCCATTCCCAAATTTGATCGAATTTGCGTTCAAATTTAGGAAAATTTCCTCTGATTATAAAACTTTAGGTTTTTAAAAATCGATCTGATTTTGTTGATGAATCGGTAGACATGTAAGCAAGTTGATGATTTCTTTGGCTTTTAATCGACTTTCTAGTTCTTGATAGAGTAAATTTTTAAGTGTCCATTCATCATGCTCTGCTAATAAATACATAGCAATATTTGCTGAATGTTGATATGCTCTGCGAGGCGAAAAAGGGTAGGCATAGGCGAAGCCAATTATCTCTTGATCCATAAGAATTAGAAGAACGGCATGACTTTCTTGATAGCGAGTGACTTTTTCTTCAAATTTTTGGTTAGAAGGAACAGGACTTTCCAAAGTTAGCTGACTGTTTTGAATAAAGTCTTATAAATTGTTTGAATATCGTCAATATCACAAGGTCTAGCATCCTTGATGCTTATAAGTGGCATAAGACACTTCCTTTTGATATTCTATAATAAATATTTGAGCTTAAAATCAAAAATCATTGAAAGCGTTTACCTTTATAGTTATAATGAAAGTGTCAATTAAGTTAGAAAGGATGATCAGATGAGTCATAAAGTTTATACCAATTATTGGATGAATCGTCGTGATAATGTTGTGAAAGAACATGGATCTTACGCTACAGAGTCAGAAGCTCTCAGAGGGATAAAAGCTTGGTGGGAATTACAAAAAGATAATTACAAAGATGTTGTGGAAAGACGAACCAATTCAGGAGCTTTAGAAATCACTTACGGGGATAATAATTATTATTATCGTATTGTTGAAAGGGAGATGGATGAGGAACTTCCTTCATTGAAAGTAAAATTAAGGAGTCAAGGAGAAATTGAATCCTTAAGGAAGAAATATTTATTAGAAGATGAGCAAGTTTTATTTGATGAATTAGCCGAGCCTTATCGCGACCGTTTAGTCGAGGCTATGGGAGACGGTAAAAAAGTTCAAGATTACATATACGACCTGCAAGGTCGCATGATACGTCCTCTAAAAGTTGATAAATAATAAAATAAAAGAAGCTGAATATCCAGCTTCTTTTTTGTATGGTTTAGTAATAGTATTCATTACCTGAAGACTCAGGAGCGTAATCTACGCCTTCGTTAAAGATACCAGATGGATTCCAAAGAAGAAATTCAGTAATTCCATTTTCTTCCAAAGCAACAATTTGTTGTTGAACTTGAAGAGGTCCATATTCTTGATAGGTACCAGGTGCCAGATTCCAGTCAGTAAAGTCTTGTAACCATGGACGACTATTTGCCGCATTGGTAATATTTTTTAGGATGAGGTTTTCAGAATACATATATTGATCAACTAAGTTATAAGGTTCTAAGTCAGGAGCCGGTATACCAAAAAATCCTAAACCCCAGTGAGAAGGGTAGATCATAGAAGAAATCGTATCGACTCTTTCAGCAATTTGTTCAAAATTTTGACCGATTCCACGTACATCAGGAGCGTCCCCAGCAATTGCAGTATATCCAAAGATATCAGCTGAAACATCTGCGCCATATGGGGCTAATTTATCATTGGCTTCTTCTAAGAAATCATTAATGGCATAAACCCTTTCTTGTCCAAATTTTTCAGGGTCATCGGTTACATAGGTTTGATAGTTACCAATATTATAATCTAGTTGATCTGAGAAAGTTTGGAAACCTTCAGGGAAACGAACATAGTCAAATTGAATATCTTTAAAACCTAATTTAGCAGCTTCGATAGCAATAGTAATGTTGTAGTCCCAAATTTCTGGAAGGAATGGATTAATAAATTTAGCACCATTACCATCCTGCCAAATTTCTCCTGTTTCACTATCTTTAAAGGAATATTCAGGTTTGGCTTCAGCCACTAGTCGATCTTTGAAAGTTACAATGCGAGCGATTGGATAAATTTGACGTTTTTCTAAATCTTTCAAAAGTTCTTTAATATCTACATTGTTATAAGAATTTTGATTAACTAAAGGATTGTCTGTTTCTAATTTTGTTTGAATAACCCCCTCATCATCCTTAAAATCAATAACCACTGCATTTAAGGCGGTGGTTTCAACATAATCTAATAGGTAGTTTAGTCGTTCAGGATCAGAAAAAACAGAAGGAGCAAGATAAATGCCTTTAACACCTTCTTCAGGATAGGTAATATCGATGCCTGAATCATAAAAGAGGACAGAAGGTAGTTTCTCAGGTGCGGTAAGAATAGGATTATTGTGAGGCGATAAGCCCTCATAAGTATTATTTTCTCCTTGATTAATGCGGTTGTTGAATGCCACTACTTCTTCATCTGAATAGGCTAAGACTACTTCTGGAAGTTGGACTTTTTTGGCTTCTTTTTTATCTTCTACTTTTGGTTTACATGCTACTAGCAAAAGCATTAAAAAGGAAAGTAAAGTCAATTGTAAAATGCGTTTTTTATTCATTTAAATCACCGCTTTCTAATTATTTGCCTGTAAGATTAACAAGGTAGACTTTTAAATTAACTAAGAGTGTATTTAAAGGTTCAAAGTATTCGAGAATTTGATCTAAGTTCATATTATTTTCCGTATATAAAAGATTAACATTATCAAAAACAGCGAAGAAACTCTCATGATCAATTTCTTCACTAGTGATAGATTGATAAGACTGATCTTCTATTTCAATGTTTTCAAGATAATTAGAAATATAGATATCTGTTTTATCACATAGATTGGTCGTATATTCAATAACTTTTGTTATTTGATCTTTGGGAAGTTGATCGTTTTCTGGTATGTCTTTAAGCTCTTGGCATAATTCAAGTAATTGCTGACGGCTTTCTTCCATTTCAGCTAATAAATCTTTGCGCTTTGCGATGTTTTTGTTAAGAGGATTATCACTCTGTCCAAAGCCGGATAAATCTTCACTTAAATTAATGGTCGCTTCAAAATCTTGTTGAAGATCCAATTCACGGTTTTGAATTTCACTAATATTTCCAATAATTAGAGTAACATTGTCTTGGATGAGACCAACAGTTCGTTTAGCTCTTTCTAATGAGTTTCCACAAGCAATAATGAGAATAGATAGGCTTAGGAGGATTAATATTTTTTTTGTTTTCATCGTTTCTCCTTGTCATTCATTTATAGTTTATCTAAATTGAACTTTTTAATACATCTAGTATATAATAATAGGTATTGTAAACACAAATATTATAACAAATTAGAATTAATTTGGACAAGGAGGATTAAATGACGACCACTTTTATCATAACGGCTATAATCGTAATACTGGATCAAGCTTTAAAAATATGGACCCAAAATCATTTAACGCTAAATCAAACGCTAGAAATTATTCCTGATTTTTTTCAGTTAAACTATATACATAATACAGGAGCGGGTTGGGGCTTATTTGCCGGCCAACGTTTTTTCTTAATAGGGGTAACTTTTTTAGTGATTTTCTATTTAGTTTATTTAATTTGGAAAAATCGCTACCATAGCCCTTGGACTAAACTTGCTTATGCACTTTTATTAGGAGGGGCAGTTGGCAACTTAATTGATCGTTTAGTGAGAGGCTATGTAGTAGATATGTTACAGATTCGTCTGTTTGATTTTCCAATTTTTAATTTGGCAGATGTGGCGCTTACTCTAGGCGTTATTTTATTGATTATAATGGTTATATGGACCGAAGAAGGAAGTGATTTAATTTGACAGAAGCATTAAAGCTCTCTAATAATGAAGCAGATCAAGACCGTTTAGATAAAGTTTTGACTAATTATTATCCAAATTTTAGTAGATCGCAATTACAAAAATTAATTAAAGAAAAAAGAGTAAAAGTTAACAATCAATTTTTAAAAGCTAACGCCATTTTAAAAGGGGATGAGATGATTACGATTGATTTTCCTGAAAAAGAAGCCAGCCCTGAAGAATTCGAGTTGATTGCTGAAGTGATGGAGTTAGAGATTATCTTTGAAGATGACAGTTTTTTGCTTGTTAATAAACCAGCTGGGATGGTTGTCCATCCTGCTAAAGGACACACTAACGGAACTCTAGTGAATGGCCTCTATCATTATTTAGGAAAAGCGCTATCCCAAGGCTTTCAATCTTACCGACCAGGAATTGTTCATCGAATTGATAAAGATACCTCTGGTTTATTAGTAGTAGCAAAAAATGATCAAGCCCATCGTCACTTAAGTCAACAATTGGTGGATCACACCATGGGGAGGACTTATGTCGCTTTAGTTAATGGGCAAGTTGAAAGCGACTCCGGACATATTGAAATGCCTGTTAAACGTGACCCATCCAATCGCTTAAGATGGCATGTGGATCCCTCGGGTAAAGAAGCTATTACTGATTTTCAAGTGCTGGAACGTTTTCAATACGCCACATTAATGCAATTAAAGTTACAGACTGGTCGGACTCACCAAATTCGCATCCATATGGAAGCTATAGGTCATCCAATTATAGCCGATCCACTTTATCGCAGAAATCTTCAAAATTTACCGGGGGAATTAGCTAATCAAAAAGACGGGCAACTATTACATGCAAAGGCCATTGATTTATTACATCCTGTTACAGATGAGCCCTTACATTTTGAATGTCCATTGCCCTTAAAGATGCAAAAAATTATAAATAGTCTAAAATAGTTAGAAAAGGAGGGAAGTAGAGATGTCTGAGACTAATCAAAAGATTTTAGCTAAGATCCGAAATTTATTGACTTTAGCTGAAGATGGCGGAAATGATGAAGAGAGCCAAACTGCTTTGCTGATGGCTCAAAAACTGATGTTAAAACATAAAATCTCTCAGCAAGAAGTTTCTGATAAAAAAAGTCCAGAAATCATTTTACGCTCCTTATCAGTCTATAAACGCTTGTATTGGTGGGAAAAAGTTTTAGTTAGGATTATCGCCGATAATTTTCGTTGCATGTTTTATATCCAAAGTAACCGATTACCTCATCAGCATTCGGTTCAACGCAAAATTGTTTTAATGGGTTTTCCAGAAGATGTGGATCTTGCTTTTCAAATGTTTAATTTAGCAGCGGATACAATGAAGTATTATTCTAAAATTCATCTAGCTGAATTAAGTGAAGAAGATTTAAGCAGCAATCCTCTATCTCAGTTGAGAAAATCCTATTATCAAGGATTTATGGACGGACTTAAGGAAAAGTTTGATATCCAACGTCAAGCCATGATGAATGAAAATGAAAAGTATGCCCTGATTATTCAAACGCCAGAAGCTGTCAAAGAAAAATTTAACCGAGAAATAACGGGTTCACTCACATTTAATCAACCTTCCTTTTCGCGATCTAACCATGCCTATCAAGACGGCTTTCAAAAAGGAAAAAATGTCAATCTCACCCAAGCTCAGATAAATCACCAAGCAGAGTCCAATCATTAAAACAATTTTATAATTGGATATTTACTATGATTGAAGCCAATCGGCGTCTCTTAGCCAAATGATTAATTGTAGAATGGATCTTTTTATATGAGCAAGTCAAATTCCGACGATTTATTCTGCTTTAAAAATTGGAGATTCGGTTTTAATTGATGATGGGGTAATTACTACAAAAGTGAGTAAAGCAAATGATAAGTATGCTGTATTAGGGATAAAAAAGTAAAGAGAAGATCCAAGCGCCAAAAAGCTGAAAAAGGGACTTCACTTTCCTCAAACAATTTTTGAAACAGATATTTTAAATTAAAAAGACAAGCAAGGTATCGCTTTTGCTTGTCAATGTGCCGATGTAATTGCTTGCTCATGCATTAGAACTGCTCAGGATATTAAAGAAATTCAAAAACAACTTCAAATTGAATTAGGTAAGGCTGCGAGTTATATGCCAATTATGGTTAAAATAGAAACCGTCCAAGCCATTACGAAGCTAGCTGAAATTATCTTACAACTGCGAGCTAGCAGCCTTTCGCTTTAATGATCGCGCGTGGCGATTTAGCTGTTGAAAGAGTTTATATTCGCTTAGCCGAACTTCCACAGCCAATCATGTGGATGGCTGAAGCAGCTGATGCCCCCGTCGTTTGGGGCACAGAAGTCTTCGATAAATTAATTAAAACCGGTGTGCCGAGTCGCTCTGAAGTAACAGATGTTACTGAGGGAGCTCGCTCAGATTGTGTCATGATAAACAAAGGCGATTATGCAGTGGCAACGATTAAAATGCTTGATCCTATCTTTAAAAGAATGCAAGGTCGCCTCGACCAAAAGACACCACAACTTAGCGTTCTAAATCGTGCAAATCTAGGGTCTACTCCTCCTCTTGACAAGTAAAGAGTTGAGGATAGTTATGGCACTCTGGATTGCGCGGATGACAAATTCTCCTACCGAATAGGATTAAAGATTGATGGGCTTGAGTCCATTGGTCTTTATCCAAGACCTCCATTACACGATTTTCAACTTGACGAACACTCGCACCAGGATCAACAATCTGATGATGGAGGCAGATACGATGGATATGCGTATCCACTGCAAAGGCAGGAATTCCAAAGCCGACACTCAAGACCACGTTGGTTGTTTTACGACCAACTCCGGCCAGGGCTTCAAGATCTTTACGATTACCAGGAATTTCACCTTGATGGCGTTCCATTAATTGATTGGCACATTTGTGGAGATATTTTGCCTTGTTGCGATACAAGCCGATTGTTTTTAAATAAGGCATTATCTCTTGCGGGCTCGCTTTTGCAAGTTCTTTAGGACTAGGGTAGGCGGCAAATAAGGCAGGCGTCACTTTATTAACCGCTACATCGGTTGTTTGAGCACTCAATAATACAGCTACTAATAATTGATAGCGGTTTGAGAAATTTAATTCTGCTTTAGCATCTGGAAATAGAGCAATGATTTCTTCTAATACATGACGTGCACAGTGGTTAGTTAGCATAATAAAACCCTTTCTAAAAATTAATCAATTATCAGTCTTTAATGACTATCATAAGTAATCTCTGTCAATTTCTCAAATATTTTTTTACAGATAAAAAGATAGTCATCCACAAGATTTTGTGTTAGTATTAAAAAAACGACACTACATCTTGTGTTATTTTTTAATTTAGGAGGAAACCATGGCTATGATAGTTATTGGAGGAATGATTGGAGCTGGCAAAACAAGCTTAGCGACTTTTTTAGGTAAGGCCTTAAAGAGCCAGGTGTATTACGAAAATGTAGATGATAATCATATCTTACCCTTATACTACACCGCAAGTGAAGAAGAACAAGAAAGAAAAAGGTATCCATTTTTATTACAATTAGACTTTTTGTCCAGTCGTTATCGTGATATCAAGAAAGCTTTTTATCACCCACATAATATAATAGATCGTTCCATTTATGAAGATTGGTATTTTGCCAAGGTCAACCATCAAGCGGGTAAAATTTCGGACGAAGAATTTATTATTTATGAGAAATTATTAGACAATATGATGGAAGAATTAGAAGATTTACCCAAAAAAGCACCCGATCTGATGGTTTATTTACATGGATCTTTTGAAAGCATTTTAAAAAGAATCAATCAAAGAGGTCGCGATTTTGAACAAGACCCTGAATTAATCGAGTATTATTATCGTCTATGGCAAGGTTATGATGATTGGGTAGATAACCATTATCATGCTTCCCAAGTTTTAAAGATATCGATTGATGAATTGGATGTCTTAAATAATCCTGCTGATGCAAAAAAAGTGATACAAATGGTTATTGTTAAACTAGAAGAGCTAGGGGTTCCTGCCGATGGATATGGACAAGATTAAAGACTTTAGCAAAACTTATTTAAGACAAGAAAAAAGTGGGCATGATTGGTTACATATCCAACGGGTGGTTGCCAATTGTGAGCAAATAATCAAACATATACAAGAGCCTATTAATGTTGATGTTGTTTTGGCAGCTGCTTATACCCATGATTTATTAGATGAAAAAATAAAAGTTGATTACCTCCTTACGGAAAAAGATGTAAGACATATACTTAAAGAAGCCCAAATGTCTCTGGAAGAAATAGAGCAAGTCTTAAGTATTATAAAAAACCTCTCTTTTGCTGCCAATTTAATAGAAAAACAACACTTAACATTGGAAGGCCAAATTGTTCAAGATGCCGATCGCCTAGATGCAATCGGTGCGATTGGTATTGCTAGAACTTTCTACTACGGAGGTAGCAAGGGGCATAGTCTTTATGATCCGAAAGCTGTTCATACTTCGGCACAAGCTGTATGCTCCAAAGAAACTTATCGTCAAGTAAGAAACGTACGCCAACATTTTGATGATAAGTTATTAAAGCTCAAAAACTTAATGAATACTAAAGCTGGGCAGGAAATGGCTAAAAATCGTCATCAGTTAATGATTGACTTTCTACAAGCTTTTGATCAAGATACCCTCTCAAATACCAATCAATTGAGTTAAATGGCCTGGGCAGTTGACTATAAAGTTTTCAAGATTGAAATAATTCTTTAAGCTTGTTATACTCAAAGAAGTAAACGAATACAATTAGGAGGCCCTATATGAAATTCTTTTTAGATACTGCAAATGTTGAAGAAATTAAGCGCATCAACGACCTAGGTTTGGTGGATGGCATTACTACCAATCCTACATTAATTTCTAGAGAGGGAAAAGATTTTGAAACAGTTATCAAAGAGATTTGTTCAATTGTTGATGGACCTGTTTCGGCTGAAGTCATTGCCTTAGATTATGAAGGCATGGTTAAAGAAGCTAGACAAGTTGCCCAATGGGCAGATAATATCGTGGTTAAAATTCCGATGACTGAAGCAGGCTTAAAAGCTGTTAATACATTGTCTAAAGAAGGAATTAAGACTAACGTCACACTTATTTTCTCAGTGGCTCAAGGCCTTTTAGCGGCTAAGGCAGGTGCCTCATATATATCTCCATTTATTGGACGAATCGATGATATGGGAGAAGATGGTATGGAATTGATTGCTGACTTACGCTTAGTTTTAGATAACTATGCATTAGACGCTGAAATTATTGCTGCTTCCATTCGTCATATTGGACATTTTGAAGCCACAGCTGTTGCAGGAGCAGATATTGCAACGGTACCCGGCAGTCTATTCCCTAAATTATGGTCTCATCCATTAACTGACAAAGGAATTGCTGGCTTCTTAAAAGACTGGGAAGCTTTTCAGCATAAACAATCTAAATAAAAAGAAAAAGGATCTAGCTTTTAGATCCTTTTTAATTAATTATTTTTAAAAATTTAGACCAGTCAGATAACCCACAAAGGCCACAATCATTAAGCAGGATAATCGGGCAGTTGCTAAAAATATCCCTTTACGGCTCTTATGACGGCAGAGATAGATAGCTATTAGACCACCTAAGCCCCCTAAACAAAAGGTGGCTATTAATAAGCTTTTTTCTGAAATACGCCAAAGCTGATGTTTGGCTTTATATTTATCAACAGCATAGAGTGAAAAAACAACAATATTCCAAAGACCAAGCAGTCCTATGACAAAGTAAATATAAGTCGGCATAAGTCACCTTTCTATTAATAAGTTAATATTATTATAACGCTAAACGGGCTAAATAGAGCGATGGTTCTTGCAAAATAAACTGATTATTAATTTAAGCAAAACATTTTTCTAAAGACAAGTAAATGAGTTATAATGGTTATAACAAAATGACAGAGGAGAATGTATATGATAGATACAAGTACTTTATTATTGATACTCGGATTGGTTATTATTTTAGGAGCCATTTACTTCTTATCACGTAAAAGTAAAGATTCAAATAATAAACCTCAGGTTACTGACAAGACTATGAACGATCCTTTAGGTCCGGTTCATATTAATTCTGATATTGATTCTTCAACCAATGCTTTAGGGGAAGATCCGTTCAAAGATAACGTTCCTTTACGTGAAGGTCAAGCAGCTCAAAAAGCTCAGCATTATAATGATGAAATAGGAGTAAATCCTGATGAAGCAAGTGAAGCAGAGGACGGAAAAACTCCCCCCCTAAATAATAGTCAAAACGCATTTACCTCAAGTGAATCATTCGACCATTCTTCTTATCGTTTTGTTCACTATCAAGAACTAATTGATAATAATGGCTTAAAAGATGAATGGGTGCAACTTGAAGGAAAAATCGCATCGTTCTTTACTGAAGATTTAGGAGTAGAAGGCGCTATCGCCTTAGGTTCTTTATCTACTAGCCAAGAAGAACCCGTTAATCTTGTAGCTTTAAAATTCATTAACGAGACGGACCAAACGCTAAATACAGACGATCATGTCAAAGTTTATGGTAAGATGCAAGGTTTAAAAGTTTCTAATAAACAGCTTGTTCCAGCCATGTTAGTCGATCATTTCGAAAAGATTTAAAAACACCTTGACAAAAAATAAATAGACGGTATAATATGTTTATAAACTTTAACAATTAAATATTTCTGATCAAGCGGTGATATAATCATGCAGCCCGGTCCTCATTGCGAGGACAGCAGAGATACCTTAGCGTACCTGTGAGACAGTTTTCATTAACTGTCTTTGGTGCGCTTTTTTTGTTAGAGAATTACGAAAGAAAGAAGGAGATTTTGTGGTGGTTAGTATCTTTAGGAATCGTGAAGGGCAGTTTTTTGCCATAGGAACTATCTTAATGATCGCGGGTTTCTTATTTTCATTTAATCCTTTTTTGAGTCGGTTTGCTTTTTATTTAGCTATTTTCTTTTTAGGCTTTTTTGCCACTAAAGAAGCTGTCAGTGAGACTTTTATTGAAAAAAAATTGAATGTAGACCTCCTCATGGTTTTAGCAGCTTTAGGAGCTGTTATTATTAATTATGAGTCTGAGGGAGCTATGCTTTTATTCATCTTTGCAGGGGCCGAAGTTTTAGAAGAATATGCAACCAATAAATCTACTAAGGCCATCGAAGAACTAATGGGGCATGTGCCTAATGTAGCCTTAAAAATTTTACCAAATGGTGAAACGAAAGAAGTGCCTACAGATAGTTTAGAAATAGGTGATCAAGTATTGGTAGCTAAGGGTGATGCCTTACCAATCGATGGTTTCTCAGATCGATCGGTAATCATAAATGAAGCTGCTTTAACCGGAGAATCTTTACCAGTAGAAAAAAATCAAGGCGAAGAAGTTTTTGCTGGTACAATCAATGAAGGAAATTCTTTTAGACTAGAGGTAAGTAAGCTAAGTAAAGATACAGTCTTTTCTTCCATTATTCGGATGGTTCAAGAGGCCCAGTCCAATCCATCTAAAATAGCGAGTTTTATCGATCGCTTTGAATCGCATTATGCTATGGGTGTTTTAATCGCTGTGCCTTTATTCATTGTTGCCTTATATTTTTTAGTGGATTATTCCTTCCAAGAGGCTTTCTACCGCGGCATGGTCTTGCTAACGGTGGCTAGTCCCTGTGCGTTAGTTGCTACGGCTACTCCAGCCACTTTATCAGCCATTTCTAATGGAGCTAAAAATGGTATTTTGGTCAAGGGTGGAGCAGCCATGGAATCATTAAATACCATGGATATTCTATTTTCAGATAAAACTGGTACTCTAACTCAAGGTGTCTTTGATGTGGTAGATTATGAGCTAGAAGAAGACTACTTAAAAGAAGTAGTTTATATGGAACAAGGTTCCAACCATCCCATTGCTCTAGCAGTTGTTAAGCATTTTAAGGATCTAGACTTGTCGGAAGTAGATACCCATGAAAAGGTGGAAGAATTACCAGGACAAGGGATGAAAAAGGGAGAAATTCAAGTTGGAAAGCCTTCTACTTTTGAACACTTAGCAAATTATGCACAATATATTGATCGAATAGAAGAAGGGCATACAACTATCTTTATCGCTAATCAAGAAAAAGTATTAGGTTATCTCTCATTAGCTGATAAGATTCGTTCCGAATCAATTGAAGCGGTTAAGAAATTCCAGCAAGCCGGAGTAGAAGTTGTCCTGATTACTGGGGATAACCATCAAGTTGCTAAAAAAGTAGGTCAGCAGGTAGGGATTGAAGACGTAGTGGCTGAATGCTTACCCAAAGATAAAATAAAATATGTTAAAGAAAGTCAAGCAAAGGATAAGGTAGTGGGCATGATTGGCGATGGAATTAATGATGCTCCTGCTTTAGCCCATGCTAATATTGGTATTGCCATGGGATCTGGCTCGTCTATCGCGATGGAGTCATCTGAAATTATCGTTGTAAAAAATAATTTATTGAAACTATTTTATTCTTACCAGTTGAGTCATAAATTAAATCGAATCATTAAGCAAAACATTATCTTTGCTATTAGTGTCATCTTTATATTAATTGTCCTTAACTTTCTAGGTACTTTAGACTTACCTTTAGGTGTAGTTTTTCATGAAGGCTCTACTATTTTAGTTATTTTAAACGGTCTTCGTCTTTTAAGACAAAACGAGTCTTTAAATGAATAATTTTTACTTTTAATCTCGGTTCTCTCCCATTTTTGGTATTTTGGGAGAGTTTTATGCATTTAATATGAAATCGAGATTAAAATATACTACAATAAGAGTTACTTGAAAAAAATATAGAGAGGAAGAAAAAAATGTTTGCAATTTTTCGCAAATTAGCATGGTTTTTTAAATTAAGATGGAAGACCTATACCTTGGCAATAGGGGGGTTGATTTCTTGTGCTGTTTTATCTGCAATAATTCCTTTATTAATTGGTCAAGTAGTTGACCAAATGGCAAAAGGTAGTCTAACTTCATCCTCTCTTTTACAGTATATGTTATTGCTTTTATTGGTCGGTCTAATGATGTATGGCTTACGTTATATGTGGCGATCGAATCTATTTACTAATTCCACTATTTTAGAGTCGATTATGCGTAATAAATTATATGACCACTTTACAAAAATGGATCAAACCTTTTACGGAAAATACCGTACCGGTGACTTGATGGCTCACGCTACTAATGACCTACGAGCGTTACGCTTTGTAGCTGGGGGAGGTATTTTAACCTTAACTGATGCCTTATCTATCACAATCGTCACACTTTTTTCCATGGTAATTATTATTGATTGGAAGTTAACACTCTATACAATTGTTCCTTTCCCTTTGCTTATTTTTGTTTCAAGATACTTAGGTAAGTGGATTAATAAATACTTTAGAGAGTCCCTAAGAGCTTTTTCTAAAATGAATGATCATGTGCAAGAAAGTGTAGCTGGAATGACAGTCATTAAAGCCTTTGGCGAAGAAAAAGAAGACCACTTAGACTTTGTAAAAGCAACTGATAATGTAATTGCTCAAAATCGTAAGGTCCACTTAGTCAATTCAGCCTATTCTCCTATCATTAACTTAATTACAGGATTAACTTATGTTTTAACAATTATCTTTGGCTCATACTTTGTCAGTGAGGGTAGAATCTCGATTGGTCAATTGATTGCTTATTTTTCTTATTTAGGTAATATGACATGGCCTCTTTTAGCAGTGGGTCGTTTAGTCAATACCATGGAAAGAGGGAATGCATCCTATGACCGGGTAACAGAACTCCTAGCTCAAAAGGCGAGTGTTACTAATCCAAAAGATGGCATTAAGAAACTTCCATTTAAAAACCTAAAGGTTGATATCAAACAATTTACCTATCCTACTAGTGAAGAAATTAATTTACAAGATGTTACTTTTGAACTAAGCGAAGGACAAACATTAGGAATTGTCGGCAAAACTGGTTCAGGTAAAACGACCCTTTTAAACTGTTTAGTTCGTCTCTATGATTTAGATCAAGGTCAGATTTTATTTGACAATCAAGATTTAACTAAGATTGATTTAACTTACTTAAGAGACCATGTAGGCTATATTCCGCAAACAAACCTGCTGTTTTCAACTTCTGTTAGAGAGAATGTTCGTTTTGGCCGGCCAGATATGTCACAAGATCAAGTGGAACATTACACTCAAATAGCTGATATTCACCAAGATATTCTTGATTTTACTGATGGCTATGAGACGGAAGTAGGTGAGAGAGGGGTATCACTTTCTGGTGGTCAAAAACAAAGGATTTCAATTGCAAGAACGCTGGCTATGCAGCCTCAAATTTTATTAATGGATGATGCCCTATCAGCAGTGGATGCTAGAACTGAACAAGCTATTTTAAGTAAGTTAAAAGATGAAAGAGATAATGGCATTTCGATTATTGCGACTCATCGCCTATCTTCTGTTATGCATGCCGATGAGATTATTGTGCTAGACCAAGGGAAAATAACTGAAAGAGGAAACCATCAAGAGCTAGTTGCCTTGAATGGTTGGTATGCCAATATGTTTACCCAACAACAATTAGAAGAGAAATTAGGAGGTGAAGTCGGTGAAGAAGAATAAGAAAACTAGACAAACTAAATTTTCAATTCTTGAACAAATCGATATCTTACGTTATCTCTTCTCTTTCGCTTCCAATCAGTGGTGGCGGTTTCTTATTTCTGTCATTGCAATGATTGCTTCCTCATCTATTGCTGCCTATTTGCCGATTATTATTAAACGTTATTTAGACAGTATTTCAGCTGGTCAAGTGACAAGTTTTAATATCACCATCAAAGTGGCTTTAACTTATTTGGGCCTCTTGATTATAAGAATGATCTTGATTTATGCCAAAGATTTTTACTTCTTTATGGCGAGCGAATACACTGTGGCAAGTATGCGTAACCGTCTGTATTCAAAACTAGGCCGGTTAAGTATGAACTATTTCAACCAAACTCCTAACGGCGAAGTTGTTTCGCGCATTACAAATGACACTGAAACAATTAAAGAGTTCTGGAATGTTTTCTTAACTTTTTTTGATGGCTTCATTAATGCTGTAACCGTTGGAACAGCTATGTTTAGTTTACACGCTGGTATTTCTTGGATGTTTATTGCCTTTCTACCTTTAGTGTTTATTCTAATTTATATTTATCAAAAAATATCGACAGTCGTATACCGCAAGATGCGGTCTGCTCTGGCACGAGTGAATGCTAAATTGGCCGAATCGACTATGGGAATGTGGTTAATTCAGCAGTTTAATCAGACAGAGCGTATGAAAGATGAGTTTGACCAAGTTAACCAAGAATATGTTAAAGCAAGAACGAATATGTTCAAAATGAATGCGATCTTTTTAATGCCAGCGGTTAATTTGATTGAACAAATTGTTCTAGTATTAGTAATTTGGATTTTTGGTAATCAACTATTAAAAGGAAACAACTTAGATATCGGTATAATTTATGCTTTCACCTCTTACTCCAAGTCATTCTTTAATCCAATTGGTAATATGTTGGATAGTCTTTCTGTTTATCAAGATGGCCTGGTATCTGCTTCCAGAGGGCGTAAGCTGTTATCAAACTCAGATATTAACCCCAGCCAAACTAATAAGAAAATTCAAAGACAATTGGATGGCGAAGTTTCAACTAAAGATTTAAGCTTTTCATATGACCAAGAGCAACTGGTGCTTAAAGATATAAATATTCAAGCCCATCAAGGTCAGATGATTGCTTTGGTCGGCCACACTGGATCTGGTAAATCGACCATCATCAATCTCTTAATGCGGTTTTATAACTTTGATCAAGGAGAAATTAATTTTGACGGAGTCTCTATCAAAGACTATGACATAGAGACCCTAAAAGACCAAGTCTCCTTAGTACAACAAGACGCTTTTATGTTCTATGGTAGTATCAAGGATAATATTCGTTTGCATGGAGACTATTCGGATGAAGAAGTAATTGCAGCTGCAAAATTCACCGGAGCTGATCACTTTATTGAAGCTTTCCCTGATGGTTACGACCATTTAGTAACCGAGGGAGGAGCTTCCCTATCAGCTGGTCAAAAACAATTAATCAATATTTCGCGCTCGGTGATTCGCCAACCTAAAATCTTAATTCTTGACGAGGCAACGGCCTCCATGGATACTGAAAGTGAGCAATATATTCAGACAAGTTTAGATAAAATTAGACAACAAGCTACTTTAATAGTGATTGCCCACCGTTTATCAACCATTAAAAAAGCTGATCAAATCTATGTTTTGAATAAAGGAAATATTATTGAAGTTGGCAAACATGATGAACTAATTGCTCATCAAGGAATCTATTACGATATGTACCGTTTACAGTCCTTAAAAGAAAAATAGTTAAGTTGCTAAAGCCTCAGTCAGCGTTTTAGTAGTTCTTTCTTAATTTTTACATTATCCTTAAATAATAAAACTTTAAAGAGTTGATGATGGGCTTACTTGATGTATTGAATCTATTAGATAGATTATTACAAGGTTCAAAGGCACAAATAAGAAAAATCTTGCTAATAAAGCAGGCTTAAATTTAGGAGTCTTGGGTAAAATTGCTACTATTGGTTTACCAATTATCTTGACAGCAATTAATAAAAAGACTCAAACACTTGAAGGCTTAGAATCCATTAATAATGCTTTAAGCAAGCATGAAGACATTAATGACTATCCATCCGTCGACCAATTAAGCGAAAATGTTGATCCTCAAGATAGAGATAAAATTCTAGCTCATGTCTTTGAAGATAAGCCAACTATTTTTGATTGTATCGCCAACACTTTAGAATTGTCTGTGAATGCTGTTAAGCGAACTTTGATTGTAGTAGCACCCTTGCTATTAAAATAGATGGTCGATCGTAAAATGGCTAAAAAACTAGATAAAGAGGGCCCTCAAAAAGAAGTCAGTCAGACTTATGAAAGAGTTAATTCTTCTTTAAAAGAGCGTGGAGAGGTTCCAACTAGCGCAGGTAATACCCTATAGGTGATCAAGCTGCATCCTGATTATAAAGAACAAACTAATGGCGAGGAAGGTATCCTGGGTGGGATTTTGGATCTATTTAAATAACGATTAAAAAGTTCGCTATTCTTAGCGGACTTTTTTAGCTTCATCCCTTTTTAGGGAAAATATGCGATATAATGATTATCTAGAGAAGCCGTGCTATAATAATTCTATCTATTTAAAGAGGGTGTTAAATTGGATTTTTCAAAATCGCCGGTCGGTATGCGTACTTTTAAAACAGCAGTCGCTGTCTTTCTTTGCATTCTTTTTTCCTTTTACGTCCTTAAAATCAGTCCAACCCTTTCTTGTCTGGCGGCTATTTTTTCACTCAGACAGGACTTGGAAAGTAGTTATACCTTTGGCAAGGCAAGAATTATGGGTGTTCTTTTATCAGGTGTGGTGGCTTTATTATTTATTTTCCTCTTTCCGATTACATCTAGCCAAGATGAAATATTGATTATACTCGCTCCAATAGCCATTATCTTATACATTTCTGTCGCTAATCGTATTCACTTACAAAAAGGAATTATAACCGGCTGTGCCACTATGCTAGTAATTTTTTTTAATATACCTGTAAATAATCAATTAAGCTATACGCTGATTCGTTTGTTTTCAACGGTCATGGGAGTCCTTGTGGCCCTTGCCATTAATTATCTCTTACCCAGTCCGTCAGATAAAAACCATTAACTCAATACTTAAGAAGGAGATTAAAATGAAATTAGGAATTCATGATTTATTACCTTTAAATGAAGGAGAGTCCACTCAAACCAGATATGAAAAGACCATTGAAATGGTTAAAGAATTGGAAGCTATGGGGTATGATCGCTACTGGGCTTCAGAGCATCATGGTAGGTCTAACCTGGCTAGTTCTGCTCCAGAAATTTTATTGGCCTATTTAGCAGCAGTTACCAAACAAATTCGCCTTGGGACAGGTGGAACAATGATTGTAAACTATTCCCCCTTAAAAGTTGCTGAAACTTTTAAGACTCTAACTTTATTAGCACCCGATCGGATTGATTTTGGTATTGGAAGGGCGCCAGGAACGGATTACAATGGTATGATGGCTCTTTCTCAAGGAAATTCGATTGATTTTGACCATTTATATGACAAAGCTCAAGTCATATTAGATTATATGACAGATACTATTCCCAAAGGATTTTACGGCCTGACTCAAGCCATTCCAGTTAAAACCCGGACTATTGCTCAACCTTGGATGTTAGGGTCATCTGGACAATCCGCTATCAAAGCCGGTCAAATGGGATTGGGATATTCTTTTGCAAAATTCTTTGGAGTAGAAACGGAAACTTCTGTATTTAAAGCTTATCGCGATCATTTTCAACCCAGTGAATTTTTCCAAGAACCCAAAGTGATGGTTTCTTATAAAATTATTTTAGCTGATTCAAAAGAAGAAGCAGATTATTGGGCAAGACCTTCCGAAATTACTCATATTCGTAAAAATAATTTAGCGTTAATGTCTTCTGAACGTGCTCAAGCCATCGATTTAAGTTTAGAAGAACAAGCTATGCTAGACGAAAAATATCAAAGAAGATTTATCCTAAAAGGTACACCAGAACAAGTTGGAGAGATTCTACATGAAGAAATTGATCGCTTAGGCATCGATGAATTAATGGCTTATATGCCCATACCTGATCAAAGAGCACGTCTACATTCTTATAAACTACTGGCTGAACTTTTTAAATAAAGTCAGACTCTAGTTGGATTAAAGTATAACAACAATCATTTAGAATGTAATTGTAGAGTCGTAGTCAACCGAAAGAAGTGATTAAATGAAAAAGAAACCGATTAAATTAACTTTAGTCGAAAAGTTTCCACTCTTTATAACATCCTTATTCAAGAGAGAAACACCCATCTTAGCTAGAGTTCTAATTTTTGCAACTTTTTTATATGTCTTACTACCAACCGATTTGCTGCCCGATTTTTTAGGTCCTTTAGGCTTTATGGATGACGCTTTATTACTTCCTTTAATGGTTAACAGTGTGGTCAAACGTTTGCCTGAACATATGCTTCAGCAAGCAATTAAAGCCAATTAATACTATGAATTCGCCAAGTTCACTTCAAATTAAGTGAACTTGGCTTTTTGCTTATAATTTATTTTATATAATATTTGGGGTATACTAAATCAGGTAATGATAACAAATTATGTAAGTAAGGAGAAACTATGTTTAAATTATTTCTATCCGATTTAGATGATACACTTTTGGATCATAATAAGAAGTGGAGTCCCAATTTTGAACAATTTAGAGCCACTTTGGCTGAAAAAGATGTCGCTTTCACATTAGCAACTGGTCGCTCAGCTAAGGCTGTGCAACCCATTATTGATGAATTAGATTTAAAGCTTCCTTATGCGACCTCTAATGGCGCTAATATTATGCTAGAAGGACAAGTAATTCAGTCCTTTAGCTTTCCTATTGGACCTTTACGTCCTTTAATCGAAGTGGCTTTAAGCATGGGACTAACGGTTGTTTATGTTGTGAATGGGGAAGAGTTTGCTTTAGAGGATACTGAGTTTATTCGACATGAATTGAAAAACAACTTTACTGAACAAATCATTCGCCCAATTAAGCCAGAAGATTGGGCTAGCATGGAAGTGGATAAATTCTTAATCGTCGATGACCATCCACAAACAGCTTTGTCTCGACTCCATGCTTTAGTTAATAATCTTAAACCAGAGTATCGCTATCTTACTTATTCAGATTGGGCGATGGATATTGTAGCAGCGAATGTTAGTAAAGGGAGAGCCTTGCATTGGATCGCTGATTATCTAGGAATTACTAGCGATCAAGTTATAGCTGCTGGTGATAACCACAATGATATTGACTTATTAAAAGAAGCAGGGCGTAGTATTGCTGCTTTCAATGCTTTAGACGAAGTTAAACGAACAGCCATGATTACAGCTAAGAAAAAATATGGTGATGGGATTATTGAAGAAGTACTCAAAATATTAGAATAGGAGAGAATAAAGTGAACTATCAACACCTAATTCGTGATTTAGTAAACGCTAAAGGGGCGCCTGGCTTTGAAGATGAAGTCTTAGAGGTCCTTAATAAGTATAAGGGAGCTTATAGTCTACAAATCGACAACCTTAAGAATGCTTATTATAACCTTGATCAACTAGACCCTTTAAAACCCACCTTGATGTTAGACTCCCACACTGATGAAGTAGCCTTTATGGTTAAAGCAATTGATAAGAGCGGTTTAATCCACTTACAGCCTCTAGGTGGTTGGCTAGCAGAACACGTTTCGGCCCAACATTATTTAGTCCGTGATAGTCAAGGCCATTACCACCCAGGTATTTCAACTTCTAAACCAATTCATTTTATGACTGCAGAAGAAAGAGCCAAAAAGATAACCTTATTTGATTTAAAAATTGATGTTGGGGCAAGTAGTCGTCAAGAAGTGATTGAAGATTTTAAAATTACAATCGGGCAACCGATTGTGCCTGCTACAAAATTTGCTTTTAATGAGCGCAATCAAGTAATGTTTGGCAAGGGATTTGATAATCGAATCGGTGTGGCCGTTTCGGTGGCTATAATGAATGAGATGAAAGATCATCTTAAAGATCTACCTTTTAATCTTGTCGCTGCCTTTGCTGCCCAAGAAGAAGTGGGAATGCGTGGAGCAGTCATTACTAGTAAACGTGTGAATCCCCAAATGGCCTTAGTTTTTGAAGGGACCCCTTCGGATGACTTTACTGCCGATGAATACTTGGAACAAGCTCGCTTAGGAATGGGACCTCAATTACGTTACCGGGATAACTCTTATATTGCCAACGAATGGTTACTCAATCGCATTCAGCAACTAGCTACTGAAAAAAATATTCCCTTACAACATGCGGTAAGAGAAGGTGGTTCAACCAATGCTGGGTCTATTCACCTTTCTAACAAAGGAGTTCCTGTAGCTACTTTAGGTACTCCGACGCGTTATGCGCATACTAATTATTGCTTCTGCTCTTATAAAGACTTCGAAAATACTGTGGACCTGAGCCTAGCATTCGTTAAGAACTTAACAGCAGAAGACTTTAACCACTTTGAATTAAAGTAAAAGAATACAATGGATTCAGTAATTAGCAGACTTTTTCATGTAAAACTGAACGTTAAAAAGAAAAAAAGTCTTTATTAACTCATTTAATAAAGAAAATCTTTAGTCCCACCAAAAGTTTTGATAAAATAATTCGTATGTGATGAAAGGGGTTGGGAGGATGCAAAAATTAGGTTTCGATAACGATAAATATCTCAAAGAACAATCGAAATATATCTTTGAGCGACTTGAGAATATTGATAAACTCTATTTAGAATTTGGCGGTAAATTAATCGGTGATAAGCATGCTAAGCGGGTACTACCAGGTTATGACGAGGACGTCAAATTAACGCTCTTAACCAAGCTTAAAGATCGTGCTGAGATTATTATCTGTATCTATGCCGAAGATATTGAACATCATAAAATGCGAGGCGATTATGGTATTACTTATGACCAAGAAGTGTTGCGGCTAATTGATGAATACCAAGCGTTAGACATTCAAGTAAACAGTGTTCTATTAACTAGATATAAAGGACAAAAAAATGCCACTGTCTTCAAGAAAAACATTGAAAACAGAGGAGTTAAAGTTTACCTACATGAGAGTATTAATGGCTATCCAACTGATCTGGAAGTTGTCTTTTCGGAAAATGGTTTTGCTAAAAATCCATACATTGAAACTAGTCAACCTTTGATTATTGTAACTGGTCCAGGGGCTGGATCGGGCAAGCTAGCAACTTGCTTGAACCAACTTTATCATGAACATCAAAAGGGAATTAAGGCTTCATATGCTAAGTTTGAAACTTTCCCAGTTTGGAACTTACCACTAAAACATCCAATTAATGTGGCTTATGAGGCCGCAACAGTTGATTTAAATGATATTAATGTTCTTGATTCTTATCATTTAGATGCCTATAACGAAATGGCGGTCAATTATAATCGCGACATGCAGATGTTCCCAGTTATTCGTCGGATTTTAGCTAATACGAGTTCACCCAATTTAATCTACCAATCCCCAACGGATATGGGAGTTAATCGGATTAAATCGGGAATTACCGATGAAGAAGTTGTTAAAGAAGCGGCCCAGCAAGAAATTATTCGCCGCTATTTCCAAGTAGAACAAGATTATAAAGTCGGCATTGTGGATGAAGAGGTTCGTTCGAAAATGCACTTGTTAATGGAAGAAAGTGGGTTAACAGCTGAAGATCGTCTTCCAGTGGTTAAGGCTCAAGCTTATGCTCAATCGGTTAAGGAACGTTTTTCGCAGGAAGAGATTCCGGCAGTCATTGCTATTCAATTAAGCGATGGACAAATGATTACTGGCAGACGAACCGAATTAATGGATGCACCGGGGGCAGCGATTATGAATGCTCTAAAGACCTTGGCAGGTATTTCAGACCAAATCGACCTCTTAGCTCCCATGATTTTACAAACCATTCAAAATCTTAAAGCTAACAAGTTGCAAAGTAAGCATCCCATTTTAACTTTAAATGAATTACTAATTGCTCTAGCAATTTCAGCAGTGACAAATCCAACGGCTCAAGCAGCCTATCAAGCCTTATCTAAATTAAGTGGTGCTCAAGCGCATTCTAGCATCATCCTATCACAAGATACTAAAAACCAATTACAAAACTTGGGGATTGATATTACTTGTGATGCCGTTTTTGTTTCGGGTTCATTAAAAGGTAATTAAGCCCAGATGACACTCAATCCAAACTTCTACTTATTGAAGTCTCAGTAGGTAGAAGTTTTTTATTAATAGTTTAAACTAGTTTTAATACTTTATATTTACGATAATAATTTAGAAGGAAAAAGATGAAGAAATTCACAGATTCTATTCGCTTAAGACACGGTACACAATTAGCTAACCGGATTGTTCAACCCCCTATGATGTCTTTTTGGGGGGTTAAAAAGGGGGGTCCAGCCAAGAAACCTTGGAGGATTACCAAAGAAGGGTGCAATTAGCTGCTTTTCTGATGCCCATTTAGCTGGTTTAAAAGAACTAGCTAAAAAGTAAAGTCTAAAGGCAACAAAGTGATTATACAAATCCACCATTTCGGTTACCAAGCTCATCAAAGAGCCAGCGAAGGTTTAACAGTATATGGTCCGTCAGCTGTGGATTTAGATTTCCTAGATCATGAAACTGTGCCCTTAACTATCCAACAAATTGTTTTATTAGGAGGCGTATTGGATGCTAACGCTGCTCAAAAAGCCTTGAATTATACGGATTTAGTGGCTATTGGACGTGCTACGTTCATCGAACCGGACTTCGCCTTAAAAATAAGTCAAGGATTCGTATATTACAAAAGATATTTTGACCGATCTGGCTTGATCGACTGGTCGATACGAGGTTTTTGCTTCACTTCATTCAACACTACCTCCTAGAGCTGGAATGCAAGAAATATTAGAAGAACTCCATTAATTATAAAAGACTGCCGTTTATGAGCGGCAGTCTTTATTTTTATGAGATTTGATGAATCCATTTTTTGGATTTTACTCTAAATAGGCCAATCACTAATTTGGTAATTTCTTCCGTGGCCGCTAACATTACAACCCATTGAATAGAAAAGTTAAGCACAGCCGCTCCTAGAAAAGCTAAGGGAACGCCTACTAACCATACAGATCCCATTTCTAAGAAAAGGGAATACTTCGTATCGCCTCCACCTCTTAGAACACCTACAATCAGAATGGAGTTAATAGCTTTTAAAATGAAGATAAAGCCCATATAATTTAGTAAAGTCTTACAAAGTTCATAGACTTCTGGTGTTAAATTGGGAAACAACTGTAAACTAATTGAAGGGGTGACGGATAAGAAAAGGCCTACAAATAAGGCAATGACTCCGCCCATTTTAAGAAAACGGATGGCATGAGGATAAACAACATCCATAACGCCGCGCCCAATCGTATTTCCTAACATAATCGTACAAGCATTGGATAGACCACGTATTAAAACAAAGGCTAAGTTCTGGATGGCAAAAACAACTTGAATGGCAGCTGTTTCTTTAGTACCAACCATGGCGTAAGCCACACTATATAATACTTGACCGAGTCCCCAAAAGGTTTCATTAACAATGACAGGAAAGGTGATGCGCAAAAAGTTTTGAATAAAATCTCCCTTAAAATTAAACATCTCTTTAATCGAACCATTAAGCGGACAATCATAGCGACTGACTGTGTAAAAGATAACCAATAATTCCATTAATCGAGCAATGATTGTTCCCACTGCTGCTCCCACTACCCCTAATTCTGGGAAGCCAAACTTACCAAAAATAAAGGCATAATTGAAAAAAGCATTGAAAACAAAACCAACTATAGCGGCTGTTAATGGCGAACGAGGGTTTCCAGTTGAGCGAAGAGCCACACTGTTCACGAAGCTGACGCCAGTTAAGGCATACGACCAAGCAACAACCCTTAAATATTTAGACCCTTCTGCAATGACAGCAGGATCATCAATCATTAAGCCTAATATTCTTTCTGGTATTAGCCATGCCAACAAAGTGAAAAGACAAGCTACTACAAAGGTAATTAAGCACGAAAAAGCATTAACCTTTTGTAATTTAGCAAGATCACCTCGACCATGGTATTGAGCAATCATTACTGAAGCTCCCGTGGCTGTACCAAAACAAATCATAGTGAAAAAAAAGAAGACTTGATTGGCCAAGCCGACTCCTGCGATTGATTCCGGTCCCAGTGATGAGATCATCATGGTATCTAAAGTATTTAGAAACGAAACGATTAAACTTTGCAAAGAAATCGGAATCGCAATGGCTAACATTTTACGATAAAAATCTTGATTATTCATAGGACACCTCACTTTAAACTGTCCTTTCATTATACCTAATTCTAAGAAAAAAGCTGTAAGAATTTGATGAGAATTTTTTTGTCTTAATTATATATCACCCTATGTGTATGTCTTTACTTTTTAATTAAAGTAGATATGATGGAGTAGAGGAGGCGTTTGCTATGACACTATTAGAGCAATTAATTTCTAAAATCGAAAATAAAGAAGAACGCATAATTGAAATCCGCCGTTATTTACATCAACATCCAGAGTTATCCTTTCAAGAAAAAGAAACTTCTAAATATATTAAAAACTTCTATAAAGACCTTGATATAGATCATATCGAAACGGACTTAGGAGGACAATATGGCCATGTTATTACAATTAAAGGGGGGCAAGAGGGACCTACAATCGCTTTAAGGGCAGATTTTGATGCATTACCTATTACGGAAGAGGTAGATTTGCCATTTAAATCTAAAAATAATGGGGTAATGCACGCTTGTGGTCATGACGGCCATACCGCTTATATGCTGATTTTAGCCGAGTCTCTAATTGAATTAAAAGACCAAATTAAAGGTACAATTAAAATCCTTCATCAACCAGCTGAAGAAGTTCCACCAGGAGGAGCTAAAGCAATGATTAAAGCTGGAGCCTTAGAAAATGTAGACTACATTTTTGGTGCTCATGTGATGAGTCAGTTTAAACTCGGAACCGTTTATACGCATGAAGGAAATACCCAAACTGCCCGAGCTTATTTTAAATTAACCATTAAGGGTAAAAGTGGACATGGTTCGGCTCCACATGATGCAAACGATGCAATTGTAGCTGCTTCGTCTTTCGTCATGAATGCTCAAACGGTAGTTAGTCGTCGAGTAAATCCATTTGATATGGGCGTTTTATCAATTGGTTCATTCGATGGTAAAGGTCAATTTAATATTATTCGAGATAAGGTAGTTCTAGAAGGTGATGTTCGCTCAATGTCGGAAGAAACAGCTAAGACTATTCAAGATATGGTAACACAATTAGCCAAAGGTTTAGAAGAAAGTTTCCAAGTAGAAACAGAATTAGAGTATAAGCCAGACTATCCTGTATTATATAATGATCCTGCAGTTACTAAGAGGGTTACATCAGCACTTGAAAGTCTAAATATCTCTGATATTAAGGCTGTTGAAGATAGTGGACCTATTTCTCCTTCGGAAGATTTCTCTTATTATCTTAAAGAAGTTCCTGGTTGTTTCTTCTATATTGGTGCCAATGAAGATCCAGAAAATAGTTACCCTCATCATCATCCAAAGTTTGAAATCGATGAAAAATCATTAAAAATTTCGGCAATATCAATGGCTGCAGTCGTTGATGAGTTTGTAGGTTAAAAAGGAGTCCCATCTGTTACAGTGGATAAAAAATACCTGCTGGAACTTTCCTCCTTCCCTTACTAATTTCTTCTGTATTTTCACACTTTCTGGCCTGATTTGTCCTATATTGGTAGAATGACTGAGGCTATACTAAGTAAAAACTCAATTGCTTTTATTTTGGCTGCCATCACTTTTTGTTTGGGAACGATGATTAATACAAAAAGTTTGATGAAAGTTATTCAACGAGAAGGGGGCCTTTCTCTTGTTAAAGCTAATTATCAATCATTATTGGGGGGGTTGATATTAAAGGTATTTGGAGATGAAGGTTTCTTAGGTATTAGTCTTTTAGCGCTTATTCTTGCAGTATGTTCAGCCAATCTAACCATCTTCTTACCCTTAGTTACTGATTATGCCCAAGAAGAAAATAAGATTGGCTTTAACTTTGTAGTCTTTTTTAGAATACCAACTTTTCCATTAATCGTCTATTCGCTTGGAAAAGCTGATAGCTCTGGCTTTAATTAGATGCCTTTGCTATCAACTCTTATTTCCCTAGTAGTAGGAATTATTATTGGAAATATCGATAAAAAGGCAGTAAAACTTTTTTCGCCAGCTATCGGATTATTCCTGCCTTTATTAGGATGAGGAATCGGTCAGGCTATGAACATTGTCGATAGTTTGCATTCTGGATTAATCGGTGTGATGAGTTGTATTCTTCTATTTAGTAAGCTCACCACTATTTTTAGTAGACAAGTATTTACTTAAAAATGATGGTGTAATGGGCATGTCCTTCAATGCTAAGCTAGAAAGTTCTGCTTCATTTCCCACTTTAATCGCTCAAAGCTATCCTAGTGTAGAACCTTACGTAACACAAGCATCTGCACAAATTCTAACAGGGCTTATTCCCACATTTTTAACATCATTCTTAGTAGCAAAATTCACCAAAAAGCTTCTTAATGCTTTCTGTGGTTGAAACCGATACAAGTTCAATCATATAATTAAGCTAACCATAATTTGGGGTTAGCTTTTTATATATAAACTATTCAAATAGGAGCGATTAAGACTATGAACCAACTTTATTTAAAAATGGTCAATTTCATAACCAATCAGCTAAAAGGCCAAAAAATATCTATTCATCACCCAGCTATTAAAAATGATCAAAAGGCATTCGATTCAAATAAACCGTTGAATGTACAAGAATCTATTATAAATAAGAAAGAATTAAAAAGTAAAAAAGGTGAAGAAACAAAAGAGATAGTGATTATTAATCAAAATATATTAGATGTAGATATAGAGAGTTTAATTAATATAATCCCTGCAATTAAAAAAGATCTTTCTAATGCAAAAACTTTAAAAGGTATTACTAGCTCACAAAGTATTTTAGATTCTTCAGAAGAAGATTTATTGAAGTTAAGACTTCACGGTTTAGACCAACTTTATCTTTTAATTGAAACAGGATCAGATCAAACATTAAACTTTTACAATAAACATCTAACTATTCATCAAGAAAAAATCGCTTTAAAAAAATTGAAAAAAGTAGGCATTAACTATTCTATAGTGACTGTTATAGGAGCTGGTGGAAATGGTTTATCTGATAGACATGCCATTGAAACTGCCAAACTTATTAACCATGTCGATGCAGAAGAACTTATTTTATTGACAATCGATGCAGAAGACTTATCTAGTTTAAAAGAGGAAGAGAGAGAAGGCTTTGTAATTTTGACGCCTCGTGAAAGTTTAGAGGAAGAATTAATGCTACTGAATCATATTAATACAAATATCAAAATAAATGGAAATCACTCCTCAAATACAATTTCATTAAGTGGGAAGTTCCCTCAAGATAAAGAAGAAATTATCAGTAAACTGGAAGACAAGCTTTACAATTGGGAAGAAGAAAATAAAAAGAGCTTTAGGGACTTTTTGAAAATATTTTAAGCATCTAAAAGTTATAGAGATTAATTAATGCAACTTTTTTGCTAAAAAAGACAAGCGAATTTATATTTAGTAATGTAGGAGAGAGTATATTTATAAAATCATATCGCATCAAGTAGACTTCACCTTGTGCAGTCATTTTCTAAGTAGTAAATATTTTGACTCTTTAGATAAGTATGACCGTATAACAATCTCGCAAGTAGCCCAAATAGATAATACTTTTTATGAAAGTTTAGCTAAGATTGGCTTTAAACAAATTGCCTATTTATTAAATATGGCAGGTGGTGGCATCATTAATTCCAATGACTGGATCAAAGTTTTAGATGAAAACCATTGAGCCGGAGCTGGTCTGGATAGCTCTGAGGGTGAAGGCCCTTATGCAGGCAATGGCTTTAAAAATCAAAAAATTTCAGATGAAACCTTCCTTCAAATATTAAATCACCCTAAAATCATTTCCTCACCACACAGTGCTTTTTATACCGACCAAGCCGCAAAAAACTTAGTAGAAGGTGAGCTTAATACCATTTTAGATGTTTTGAAAACAAGAACAACATCCTACCTCGTGAATTAATCTAAAAAAACTCTGTTAAACACTCAGGTGCTTAACAGAGTTTTTATTTAAAGGGTAAAATTATTGATCAGAAAACTTATCGAAGTAACCTTTGATATAGATGAAAGGTGTTCCTTTATCACCTGAACCAGAAGTTAAATCAGATAAAGAACCTAATAGGTCTGTTAGTTGACGCGGGGTAGTTCCGATTCTTTCTGCTTGGTCTTGACTAGCCTCCGCATGGCCTGCAATATAATCTGAAATAGCCGTTTGTAAATCTTGACCTTCAAGATCTTTAAATTTGCCATCTGCTAAATACTTTAGCTTTACTTCATTAGGTGTTCCTTCTAACCCACTGGTGTATGCAGGGGATACTATCGGATCGGCTAATTCCCAAATTTGACTTTGAGGATCTTTAAAAGCGCCGTCACCGTAAATCATAACTTCGATTGTTTTACCAGTTAAATCTTTAATTAAAGACTGGACCTCACTGACAAAGGCTTCACCATTAATAGGGAAGAGTTTTACGATTTCATCAGAAGATAGGTTTGCACCTAACAATCCAAATTCTGGATTCGAACCACTACCGTCGACTGGCTGATTCATAATCTCATCCAGTCGGAGTACTTTTGAAGCACCAGCTTGTAATAGGCGTTTTTGAGTACGATTGCGTGTATGAAGATCTGCTGTAATTATGGTGTCTGTGTAATCTAGGACAGCTTTTGGTTGGTTAGCTAAAATAATCGTGCAAGCAGCTCCTTCAGCTTCGATGGTTTCTCGGTAAAGACTTAAATAATCAACACCTGTGAAGGGGTGCTTCATATCGGCAAATATTTTTTTTATTTCTGCTTCTGTGAAGACATCTGTCCATGGATTAATACCAGCATCATCCAAATCTTCAATTAACATAAGCGGATTTCCCACTTCATCGGACGGATAACTCAATTGAACGATCACTTCATCGGCTGCACGAGCAATCGCTTTAAGGGTTGATTGAAAACGGTTACGACTTGTAATAGGGAAGACAACTCCTATTTTTTTGGCTTGCAATTTATCCTGAATGTCCTTTGCAATTTGATCAAGGGTCACGTAATTGCCTTGGGCACGCGCTAAAATGGATTCCGTAATCGCAAGAACATCTCGATCCTCTATCTTGTACTGAGCTTCCTTAGAAGATTCTAATAAAGTCTCCACAACAATCTTGACTAAGTCGTCTCCTTCATGGACAACTGGTGCTCTTAACCCTCTTACTACGGTACCTACTGTTCTTTTCATAATCAAATTCCTTTCTCTCATTGAGATAAATTAATCGACCAACAATGTATAAATGAAAAAAACGACGGAAGACCGCCATCACCCATTTACTAAAATAGTCTATCATAGAGTCTTCTTTGGAGAAAGATTTATATGATTTTTTACAAGAAATTTAAGCCGAATGTTCGGATTCATAGTTATTTTTGCTCTTAATGTTTAATTTTTTTTATAAATGCTATAGATTTATTTGCAATGGAACTGTTTTTTTAGATATAATATTTGAAGAAAGCTATGCAATTGATTATGATCTTAAAATGCTATTAAGTTATAGAATACACAACGATTAAGAGGTGATAAAATTGAAAAAATATTCACAAACCCTTTGGAATACTATGTTAGTGCTCCTATTGCTTCTATCAACCATTCCCTTTAAAACTTTCACTACAGCCTATGCCCAAGAAGCAATAGACCCGAATATTCTTCAATTAAAAAATAATCCTTCTACTTGGCAAATATTTTTGAATAGCAACAATAATATGGAACCAAGTGATCAGCTTATAATGTTTGAAACAGATGCTGAATTTGAACAAGTCCATTCATTTAAACTTATTACCAATCAAGAAGAAACTATTTCCATGCGATTAGTTAATCAGCAATCAGATTTTAATAGGGCTATTAAGAATTTTATGCAATACCGCGAAGAGATGGAGGCCTATCAGCAGGATAAGGTTCATTACGAAGAAAAATACCAAACTTATCTGGAAGCCAAAAAACAAAATGATCTTGAGTGGCAAGCCTACCAAGAAGCCCTAGAGACTTATCAGCTAGAATATGCAAATTATGAGCAAGAACTAGAAGCATACTGGACACAATATAACCAACTAATTGAGAGTGGTCTTGAAATTCCTTCCGACCTAGTTGAACCACAAGCCCCAAGTCAAGCTGATTTAGTAGAACCTGAAGTTTTTACAATGGAAGAACCATTAGCACCAGAAAATCCTTATAATGAAGAAAAAGAGAAACTTTGGCAAGTCGGATTCAAAGCGAATGCTAATGAAGAAGTTTATCAATTTTGGATACCAAAAGCTTACTTTAAACATACACTGCAAGCAGAGGTAGATCGTTCAGATTCGATGAGTAAAAGTTTTACCGTTAAAGCCGTTACGCTTTTTTCGAATAGGAAGATTACTGCCCAGCAAACTGTTCCTAAAAACGATGACAATAATAAAGAATTAGCGACAAACGAAGAATCAACAACAGTCACGATAGTTGATGATAATGCAACTACTATAAATCAAGAAAATAAAGAATCAAGTCAAGAAGATCACACAAAAGATAAAAGTACTCAGCTAAATCCTGAGCCGATCTTAAAAGATGAAATTCTTGTTCAAGTCGATCAACCTTTGTTAGCGGAAAATGTAGTCGAAAATTACAGTGATTTATCGAAAGAAGTGCTGTACGAATGGGAGGAAGCCATAGATACTTCGCAAACAGGGGTCTTCCAAACCATTTTATCCATCACTTTTCCTGACGGTGAAACCATTAAATTACCTGTAGAATATGAAGTAATAGCAAGATTTTCTAATATCCAAGCGCGATCAGCAACGGATTCTACCACACCCGTCTCAAATAAATTTAATATCTTAGCCTTAGACCAGTTTGATAATCCGGCGCCTAATGTAGAAGTAAAGCTTTTTCATTATAATCGAAAAGAAGAAGATTGGTTTACCTTTGATCTAAGCCTTGTAAATGACGACTCCCAACCAACTTCATATACAGGGACTAATGGCTATACTGCTTATTACAACGTTCCAAGAGATGGAAGTTACCCTTACTTTTATGTCAAGCTTATAAGTACACCTAATGGGTATGCACCGCCTAAAATTGGCCTACTAGAAAAGAATCCAAGTCTTGTTGCAAATAAATTCGACCCCAAAGAAGGCAGTTATTATGGAGCATACAATCTTTCACCCAATGGTACTTTATCTCCTGATTATAATAATATTTATCGTCCATTTGCCAAAAATGGTCGTGAGGTACTAAATAACGCCGCACTAATCCGACTGGAGATATTGCTGACGGATTTAACTTTTAAAAAAGTTGACCAAGAAACGCAACAACCCTTAGCGAATGCAGTCTATCGCTTAAGTAAAGAGGGGGATCCTTCCTTTAGTCAGACCGTAATTTCTAATCAAGAAGGAAAGTTAGATTTTACTAAGTTGAGCTATGGTAGCTATGAACTCAAAGAAATTAATGCGCCTGATGGGTACCTTGAAAGTGAGAAGACAATTTTATTTGATATTGATCAAAACGAGGATAAATCAGCCGTTTTCGCCAGAAATTTTCGCCAATCCTATAAAGGAAGCGTTACTTCGCTAGGGGATACCCCTCCCATTTTAGAAAACAAACCCAATCGTTTAAGAATCCGCAAAGTTAATAAACAAGGCGATTTACTTGAAGATGCTCAATTTACATTAAAAACACTTAATGGAACAGTAATTCCAAAAGAAACTAGCAATTCGTCAGCAATTTTTGAATACAGTCGCTTATCAGAGGGAAGTTATCTCTTAACTGAAGACAAGGCCCCAATTGGCTACTATTTGCCTCACAATAACAAGTGGACCCTGGTGGTGGATGCAGATGGCAAGATCCGTCTACAAGGCAATACAAGCAATATTAGTGAGATAAATTCTACAGATGATAGCCAAAGCTTTAATCTTATCAATCAAGAACATACACTTGATTTTAAGTTCACAAAAATTGGCTTAAATGAAAGCCGTTTAGCTGGGGCTCAATTTGATTTGAAACAAACACAGCCCTTTGAAGCTGAGATTGCTTCAGTCACAACGGATTCCAGTGGAGAGGTTCAATTTGAGGACTTAGGAGTCGGCTCCTATGAATTAATAGAAACAAAAACACCGCCTGGCTATGTAAAACAACATTTAAAAACCCTTTTTGATTTGGAATTATTAGCAGATAACAGCGGGTTAATAATTAAAAATATTCAAACAATTAACTTAGACACACAAAAAGAAGTGGAACCCCTTTTAAAACGCAATCCAGTTTCTAATCTTTATGAATATACTAATACTAGAGAATCCTATTCCTTCTTTAAGGTAGATGAAAAAGGCAAGCCTTTATCAGGGGCTCAATTCCGTGTGGTTAATGACGCTAAAACTGAAGAGGTTTTAATAAAGACAAGTGATACAAAAGGGCGAGTGACTCTCAATCGAACAGCCACTCAACCTAATTCAACCTTTACTATTCAAGAGATTCGAGCACCTTTAGGGTATCAAAAGAGTCAAGCAACATGGAAAATTACAACAGATGAATTTGGACAAGTCACTATGGAACCCCCTACTGGATCAGACGAATTTACTGGTTCAAGTGTCGTAGATGGGGCAGAGGATCAGATCAAAATGACTAACAAACTCTTAACCTATACCATTCAATTCACCAAGGTGGGACTTAACGACTTGCCGTTAGAAGGGGCAAAGTTTACTTTAACGCCTGTTATCAAGAATGATCAAGGTGAATATATTGAGGACTCGAATCAGACTGCTCTGATCGCTCAATCAGCTGCAGATGGCACAGTCATTTTTAACGATCTCCCCCTAGGTTTCTATCGTTTACAAGAAATACAAGCTCCACCAGGTTACGTTGCCCAAAGCGATGCCTATGATATTATTGAGATAAAATTGGATACGCTAGACAATAAATATATTGCGGATATACTGCCAGAATACAATCAATTGCTCACTGGAGATGACAATCAAGGCTATACCGTTTCAAACCTAGTGGACTCGAACTTTAAAATTGTGAAATACGGCTATAGTGAAAAAGGGGAAGAGTTGGATCCTTTTACGCAACCGGTTATTCCTTTAGCTGGTGTGCAATTTGAACTAAAAGGAATAGAAGGAAAAGACTATCTACAAACAGCCACGACCAATGCGACGGGAACAGCAGGTTTTACCGATGTAGAAACAGGTAAATATGAATTAAGGGAATTGAGTAGTCCCAACACTCATTTAAGGTCAAATAATGTCTATCAAATAGAGATTGTTTCGGATGCAGGAGGAATACGCCCTCACATCACCCGTATAGAAGGTACTGATGAGGAGGACTTCTTAACAAAAGACGACTCTGGCAAGTATCGCTTAGATTTTGCCATTAATCGTCAAAACCCCACCAATATCCAACTAAAGAAAGTAGCAGATGATAATGAAGGTCTGTCTATCGAGTCAATGCCCCCTTTAGAAGGTGCAAGCTTTCAAATTTATGAGTACGATAGACAAAAACAAGAACGAGTCGGACAAGCTTTGGCTACTAAAGTAACCGGAGCAGATGGCTTGCTTGCATTCAAGAATTTGCCAGTTGGCAAAACTTATGAAGTTGTAGAAACCCAATCACCTGTTAATTATGAGACAATAAGTGGAGGAGGTATCAGTGCAAAAGTAGAAGTTTCTGACAAAGGAGAATTAACTTGGCTTTCCCAATCTGATGCCCATTGGAATTTCGAAAGCAGTGATGGCATTCCGAGAGTGATCAACCGTTTCCATCCGATCGAAATTGAATTTTGGAAACGGGATGATATTAATAATCAAAACGGAGACTACGGCAATGCTATAGCTGGTGCCAGCTTCACATTGACCCGTATGGAAGGGGACCCAGCAAGTGGATTAAGTTCGAGTCATGAAAGCTGGACAGTTACCAGTGATACCAATGGAAGAGTTAGTTTTAACCAAGAATTATCTAATTATCGTCCCATCAGAACAGAGGAGAATTATGTTTATTTCCATCTGGATGAAAGCTTTGTACCAGATGGCTATCGAAAAATTGTTAAGCCAGTTATCATTCAAGTAGATAGAAGTAACAACGTCTCTATAATGCCGGATGATTTAATTAAGAACGAAAATGCAATCGTCCTAGATGCTAATAAGGGCTATGTTGTGATTAATGAACTTATCAGGACCGATTTTAGTTTCAATAAAATTGACGGTGAGGACCCTACTACAAGAATAACTGGCAGCATCTTTCGCTTAAAATCTAAAGCTGAGGATAATAAAGATCACCGTCTTATTGATCAAGTCGTTAGCCAGAATAATTATAATTCCATCGTCTTTAAAGATTTACCTCTTGGAAAGTACCTATTATATGAAGAAAAGGCACCTGCAGGCTATAAGCTCCTGGGACAACCATTAACTATTGAAATTATTGAAAGTACCGATTCCCAAGGGAATAAAACAGGCCAAGCGGAATTCATATTGGATGAAAAGCAAGTCGATTTTATTAGCAAACGAGATACAAGCTCTGACGGTAATGACAATGAAATTGTTGTAATGAATTACCAATCGCATGACCTTATACTTACTGGAGGAACGGGGGTGCTGATTTATCTAGTTTCCGGCTTCATATTAATGGCTTTAACAAGTTTTTATTATCTTCAATCAAAAAAAACACATGAAAAGGAGTAAACACATGAAAAAAAGCAACTTATTAACAGCAGTCCTTGTTTTTATTTTGGGACTCTCGAACATTTTAACTCAGGCCCCTTCAGTATTTGCAACAGAACCTTTCGATGCAAAGGTAACCATTCATAAACTGCAAGCAGATTCATATAATTCTGATTTGCCAAAAGCAAACCAGGACGGGACAATAATTACAGACCTTTCTACTCTCGGTACCAATGTAAAACCCTTATCTGGAGTAAGCTTTACAGCTTATGAAATTGATAAAGATAGCTATGATAAAGCAATTGCTGGTACAAAGCCTACCCAGCCAGCATCTGGAGGCCAACTTCTCGGTGAAACCGATTCAAATGGAACGGTTGAATGGACAGTAAATGTTGATCCTGCTAACCCTAAATACTTTGCTGTTTTTGAAACAAAAAAACCAAATTCCGTAACGGAGTCATTAGCGGTTCCATTTGTAATTGCTTTTCCAATGACTAAATTTGACGGTAGTGAATATCTTAAAGATATTCATATTTATCCTAAAAACGTTACAGGTGCTTTTCCGGTTATCGGTAAGGATATTGCTAAGTTAGGTTTTAACGAAGCCTCATTCAATGTTGGCGAAGCTTTTCAATATATTTTAAAAGGAACCATCCCAACAAATATTGAAAAATATTCAAAATATACCTTTACAGACCAGTTAGATCCGGCCTTAACAATTAAGCATGATGACCTTAAACCGACGATTAAGGTGGGAAATGAAACGTTAATTATAGAAGATCATTTCAATTATTCAGTCAGTGGTCAAACTATAAGTATTGCTTTAACACCAAAGGGTATCGAACAAATCGCTTCTCAAGTTCCTCTAGCAAATCGAAATAAAATCGCTGATAATGAAATCGATGGTATTTCGTCCAATACAAATGAAGCTCCATTTATTGAAGTTAGTTTTACTGCCTACCTTAACGGCACTCACTCATCTACTGATACACCAATTACAAACAATGCAACAATTACTTACAATAATAGTGTGGTAGAAGAGACTACTAGCGCTTCAAATGATGTTTCGATCAAATACGGAAGTCAAGAATTTCAAAAAGTTGACTCCAATAAGAAAGCTCTTTCAGAAGCTGTTTTTACTGTCTTAGAAGATAATGCTCCGATGAAGTGGAACGAACATCTTATCACCCTTAACAATGCCGAGAGTAATCCAAAATTCCCAGATGCAATGGTTGGTAAGGTTATCCAATTAAAATCTGATGCCGAGGGTAATTTTTCAATTGACGGACTGGCATACTCAGCGCAAGGAAATGAGGGAACTAAACCATCGCAGTATTCAGTTAAAGAAACTAAAGCACCGGAGGGTTATCAGTTGTTAGCCGATGCTGTTAATTTTTCAGTAGAAAAAGATAATCAAAAACTTGAGATTACTAATAATTTACGTCCATCTATCCCAGCAACTGGTGGTATGGGGACTGTCATCTTCATCGTAGCAGGCGCATTACTAATGTTCCTTGCAATTTATGGTCGTCGTAAGGCCAAAGAAGAAGCCTAAACGATTAAGAATTTAAGGTATGGAGATTTTCTCCATCCTTTGTTAAGGGAAATAGGCCTATTTCCCTTAACAAAGGATATTCAAACTAGGAGGTATGATATGAAGTTATTTAAACAACTTACTACATTTCTATTGATGCTTTTTACCTTAATGATCATACCGTTTAATCATATTTCAGCCACATCCAATCGCTTGATCATTCATTCTGTTGATAGTGAAACAATAAGAGAATATAGAGTGTGGAAGGTCGATCCCACCTATTCTCAAGCAGATATCGCTTCTTTAAAAGAAAAGAAAGTTAGTGAATTAGATCATCTATTTAAACAATCTTACTCTTCAAAAACGAATGAAAATTCTCTAGCCATTATTGACGGGCTTCCGGATGGTAGCTATTACGGATTAGAAATCAATCAAGCCGGTAAAAAAGAAGAGCGTACGGTACCATTTATCATCGATTTGCCTTATCAAAACGCTTTTGAAGTTGATGTTTTCCCTAAGCGCGTTCAAACGGGCTACCTAAAAATCAAAGTGATCGGTGAAGTGACCACTAACCAAATGGATGATTGGAAGAATTTAGCGAATGTTACTTTTTATATTTATGCAGCGAATTCAGACCAGCCAATGTTGTTTAAAGAAGGGCATTTTACAACGGATCCTTCGGGCAAGGCTGAATTGAAGTCGAATTCTCTTGGTGAAATCACTCTCGCTTCATTACCAGAAGGAGACTATGTATTAGTTGAACTAAAAACGGTCGATGGGTATCAGCTTTCAAAAAAAATACATTTCACTATTAAGGCTGGTGAAGTTACTGAAGTTTTAGTTAAAAATTATCTGATTGCTAAAGAGACTTCTCAAGACTCAACCACAGAGCCTACAGATGAAAGCTCATTTGAAGAAGGGCTTGAAAAGGGCGGACAACATTTCCGAAAGGTCAACCATAAAAAGCCGGCGCAAGGCTTGATGGGTGCACGCTTTGAAGTAGTCACTTGGAATAGTAAAAAACGCCTCTTCGAACCAGTCTCTTCGGAAGAAGGGTCTTTCTACATTGTAGAATCTGATTCACGAGGATATTTTGAAGTCAATAATCTGCCCTTAGGAAAATACTATCTTATCGAAATCGAAGCCCCCATTGTACAAGGTCTAAAATACCAACCCTTTGAACAAGCCATTCCCTTTGAAATAACCAGTCAGAGTTATTGGAACTATACTGTAATGGAGATCGTCAACCATCCAGTTGAAGCATCAAAGCAAGAGCAAGATATTCCTATTAACCGACCTTCTAAACCAAGTGATATTGGCTTTTTACCAACGACAGGAGAATGTAAAACTAATTATTTCTACCTTGCTTTTCTTTTTATAACCATCGGTTTATTCATTCTTTTTTATAAGTCGACAACTGGTACAGAAAGGATTTCATGTAAACTTTATGAAGAAGAAAAAAATTAAACTCTTTTTTTATAATCTACTTTTTATAATGGGAGGGATAGCTTTATGCTATCCTTTTATTTCACGTTACCTCTATGACCAAGCCTCACGCGTGGAAGTGAATAGCTATAAGGAGGCTGTGCAACAACTGTCTATACAAGAAGTGGACCGACGTGTTTTTCTTGCCCAAGCCTACAACGACCAATTAAGTCAGAAAAAAGAGGGTGTTTCAAAGCTTTCGGATCCTTTTTCAGAAAAAGATCATCAAGAAGGACGTGCAGCCTATGCGCATATGTTGGAGATTAATGAACAAATTGGTGTCATTGATATTCCTAAAATAAATGAATACTTACCAGTTTTTGCTGGAACCAGTGAAGAAGTGCTGCAAAAAGGAATCGGACATTTAGAAGGGACAAGTCTGCCGGTAGGTGGACTTCACACCCATGCAGTTATTACAGGGCATCGAGGGTTGCCGAATGCACGTTTATTTTCGCATTTAGACAAGTTAAAAATAGATGATGTCTTTTATTTTAACAACTTAAATGAAACTTTAGCCTATCAAGTCGATCGAATCGATGTCATCTTACCTCATGAAATAGGATATCTTGATATTGTTCCAGAACATGATTATATGACATTAATTACTTGTACCCCCTATATGATCAATAGTCACCGCCTACTGGTTAGAGGACACCGTATTCCTTATGTAGAGGATGAATTTGAAAAAGACCGCAAGACCTCTATGAACTTCTTTATCAAGTACCGCTGGCTTTTATTACTCCTGTTACTTTTACTACTACTTACTATTCTTTTTTGGCTGTATAATCGAAAAAAGACTGACAATGGAAAGTAGGTGGTTACAATCAATAGAAGAAATATCAAAGCTGTTTTAAACATTTTTATTTTCCTTTTGGGTTTGACCTTGGTCGCCTATCCTTTTGTAGCGCGTTATATTCATAACCAAGCGGCAAGAACGCAAGTAGAAGAATTTAGGGACCAATCTATCAAAATATCACAAACTGAATTAGACCGTCGGATTGAATTAGCCCATGCTTATAATTCGACCATCCTTCCTAGTATGAATGGCGTGGTGGATCCTTTTACCAAAAAACAAAAGGAAGGAATTAAAGAATATGCTCGCATGCTCGAAATCAATGAACAGATAGGCTTTATCGATATTCCTAAGATTGATCTCTCATTACCTATCCATGCAGGAGCGACTGAAGAAGTCTTACAAAAAGCAGCCGCTCACCTCCAAGGAACCAGCTTACCTGTTGGTGGTAAAGGAACAAATAGCGTCATTACAGCTCATAGAGGCTTACCTAGCGCCAAATTATTTTCTGATTTAAACAAAATGGAAGTTGGCGACTTATTTTTCCTCCATAACTTGCGCGATGATTTAGCTTATCAAGTGATTGAAATCAAAGTGATTGAACCTAATGATTTTGAATCCCTCAAAATTGAAGAAGCAGAAGATCGAGTAACTTTATTAACCTGCACACCCTATATGATTAATAGTCATCGCTTATTGGTTATTGGTAAACGTATTCCATATCCGAAAGAAAGCGTTCAAGAGACAATAACAAGAAGACAGCCATCTCCATGGAAGTTATGGCTTACGATTGCGTTAAGCTTATTTATTTTCTTGTCTATTATAGTTTTATTCATCAAAAGAAAAAAAGCTAATCGTAGCTTTTCTAGGGTAAAATGAGTCTATTGATAAGTTGCTGGTCAAAATAAACAATGAGTAATTTGTGTTTGAAATTCCTGTTTTTTTTCACTACTATAGGAATAGCAAAATTAAAAAAGCTAAACCACGATATAACTAACTTTTGTGCACAGAAGGGTGGAAAGTCATGCTTGTCTATAACCAGTGGAAAAAAGATCTCATTTCAATCAATCCTGCTGAATTATTCTTCTATAGCTACTTGGGCCTCATCTTAATTGGGAGCCTCTGTTTAAAATTACCTTTTGCAACTAATGAGGGTGTGCAGACCTCATTGATTGATAGTATCTTTACAGCCGCTTCTGCAGTTTGCGTCACGGGTCTAGCGACTTTAACCACCGCAAGTCATTGGTCGCCATTTGGTAAAACGGTCATTTTAATTCTCATACAAATAGGCGGTATTGGAATCATGACCGGTGTGGGAACCATTGGTATGTTAATGGGGAGACGGCTGTCTTTTTCTAATCGTAAGTTCTTAGCAGAAGAAAAAAACACCACTACTTTTAGTGAGGTAGCAGACCTTGTGCGGTATGTCGCTTATTCTACTTTAATTATTGAAGCCATTGGTGCTGTTTTATTAAGCTTTCAATTTATACCTGAATATGGGGTCATTAAAGGCGTCATCAATAGTATCTTTCACTCTGTTTCTGCTTTTTGTAATGCCGGCTTTGATATTATCGGTGACCAAAGTTTTATGGGCTATGTCGATAATAATTGGATAAATATCGTACTAATGTTCTTAATTATAGTAGGGGGACTCGGTTTTTCAGTTAGCAGAAATTTAATCCACCATTACTTAAATGGAAAGCCTCTTCGCTTGCATACAAAACTTGTTATAGTGACAACAAGTCTTTTAATTATCTTACCTGCCTTATTCTTTTTAGTTGTTGAATGGCAAAATCCTAGTACGTTAGGACCCTTAAATCTTGTGGATAAATTTACTGCGGCTTTTTTTCAATCGGTAACGACAAGAACGGCTGGTTTTGCGACGATCGAACAAGGAGGCTTACGCACCCCGAGCTACTTGGTGACGAATCTACTGATGTTTATTGGGGGGGCACCCGGAGGAACAGCCGGTGGCTTAAAAGTTACAACCTTTGCCTTATTAATTCTTTATACTCTGTCGTATTTGCGCGAAAGTCAAGATACCGTTGTCTTTAGACGTCGGATTCCTAGGAAGAATATATTGAAATCACTGGCCATTTTCTTTCTTTCTTTTTCTTGGGTGGGTATCGCTTTAATCTTGCTTACCCTATTTGAACCTAATAAGTCACTGGTTAATCTTTATTATGAGATTATCTCTGCTTATGGTACAGTGGGATTAAGCCAAGGAATTACAGCCAGTTTAAGTGTGATGAGTAAAATAGTGATAATCTTTACCATGATTTTTGGTAAAATTGGACCCATGGCGATGGTGTTTGTCTTCTTCAAATCCAAAGCCTCGAACAATTATCGCGAAGCACAAGAAAGTATCTTAGTGGGGTGATTATGTGAAGGAATATCTAGTGATTGGCGCCGGAAGATTTGGGCGTAGTTTAGCGGAGAATTTAATGAAATTAGGACATGAAGTGATTATTATTGATCATAATGAAGAAAGCATCAACCGAATCGCTCCTTATGTAACCCATGCAATTTGCGCAGATATCAAAAACATTGAGGTTTTTCATGAGTTAGGGCTAGCGAATATCCAAACAGCCATTATTGCAATTGGATCGGATTTAGAAGCGTCTATATTATCTACCATCACTTTAAAAGAAATCGGTGTAAAAACAATCATCGGCAAAGCTTCTACCGATTATTATGCCAAAGTTCTTAAAAAGGTTGGCATTGATAAAGTTATTATTCCAGAAAAAGAAAGTGGCCGTAAATTAGCTTATAGTTTATCCTCTAAGAATCTTGTTGATTATTTTAATATTATTGATGACTATTCCATCTTCGAAGTAACCACCCCTTCATTATGGGTGGATAAAAGTCTAATCGATTTAGACGTGAGAGCTAAACATGGCTTTAATATAGTTGGAATTATTCGAGATTCGGGTGATTTTCTTGGAAATCCTGAACCTCATTCGGTCATCCATAAAGGGGATATGTTGGTAATACTGGGAACCTCAAAAGACTTTATGACGGTTGAGAAGCTGATTAATGAGCAATAATTGATCCATTGAATAAAGTATCAAATCCTGAAACAATCTACATTTTAGATTGTTTCTTTTTTATTTTAAATGGGAGGGTTTGAGAATGAACATATTACGCATTTTAATATAAGCAATTTGTATCAAACTGTTTCGAGATAAAATATTGATTTTTTTTCTAATCGTGTTATAATTATTTTATCATAATAGATCGAGGTGGTATTTATGAGAAAAATGTCAATCATTTTTTCAAGTGCATTATTGCTAGCTAGTGTTGGAACTCCTCTGATACAACAATCAATATACGCACAAGAAGAAGCGTCAAATACTTCGCAAGCTTATAGTGCAAATGTACAAGATTTAGCAATAGAAATAGTAAATCAAAAAGACAAATTAGAAGCATTAGAACAAACGGTCTTAGGGACTCCCTATGAAGATCTCCTAAATAAAAGTTTTGATATTTTAGAAACAGTCATCTCAGACGCTACTGCAATAGCAAAAGGCGAGGGTATAAATCCTGAAACAATTTATGCTTTAAATTCAATAGGGCCACGTCTAACTGCTATTACAGAAGTAATTGAGGCAATTGATTATTCCGTTAATCATTTGAATAATAAAATAATCGATGCCCACCATATGATGGGATTAAAAATTACACATCTTACATACACTCTGTTGAATCCGCTTTCTTCGAACAATAGCATTGAGAAATTAATTGCTGAATTGAGAGAAACCAAGAGTGAGGCAGCTGCTCTACCAGATCTCAGTGAAAAAGATACAGCAACTATTTACTCAAAAGCTAAATTAGATAAAGCCATTTGGAATACGCGTTTTATTCGGGATGAAAAAATATTAGGTAAGATGGGTGCCAATGTCTATCATTCTTTAAATCGCGCAATCACAAAAGCAGTAGGAATTCAACTTGATCCAAAATCAACCGTTGGAGAAATCGACCAAGCGGTGGCTGAAATTGAAAGTCAACTTAATCAAGCCTTACAAGGTAAAGTTGTAGAAGTCACTAAACGTGATCGTGTAGCTGATCACAAGGAAGATCTGCTCGTAATTAAAGATAAAGAAGAGCAAATTAAGCATCTGAAAGAAGTTTTAGCGGGTACAAATTATGAAAATATCCTTGAAAGAGCTTCAAAATTGGTTGAAAACATCAAGAAAGAAGCCACTCTCGAAGCAAGCATAGCGGGCAAAGTTCCATTAAAGGTTGATACAATTGGAAGTCGGATTGAAGCATTAGTAACGATCATTGATGGAATTGTATACGCAACGACTGAAGCTACTAATAAAGTCAGCCATGCCCATAAAGACATGGGATATACAATCACTAAAGCTTTAATCACTTTAGCAGACCCATTCTCTTCACAAGCTTCAATCGATCATCAAGTACAACAAATCTTAGATCTAAAAGAGGCCATCAATGATTATCCAGATTTAACTGAAGAGGACATTGCAACAATCTATGTAAAAGCTAAATTAGATAACGCCATTTGGAATACACGTTTTATCAGAGATAAAAACATATTAGGTAAACTTCCTTTTGAACAGTATAATGATCTTAATAAAACAATTACTAAAGCCGTAGGTGTGCAGTTGGATCCAAAATCGACTGTCAAGGATATTAATTTATCCGTTCAACAATTACAAGAAAAACTTCAATCAATTTTAGGTTACGAAGTGGGATCAATCGTATCAAAAGACTTGACACTTCCAGACATTGTAAAAGATCATGAGGTTGCTTCAGATCTAGAAGAATTAAAAATTGAAGAAGATAAACTGGTAAAAATTTCTGAAAGAGTTCTTTCTAAAAAATATGAAAAATCATTAGAACAAGCCTTTAAGTTAATCGATAAACTCGGTGGCGAGTTAAATGGGATAAAACAATCAGATACTATATTTAACCTAAACTCAATTGGTAGCCGGATGAATGCTTTAAAAAACATTATTGAGTCCATTGATTATGCAACAAGTGAACTCAAAAATAAAGATTTATCTATACATAAAGATTATGGTTTTGCAATTACAAGAACACTAGTTACTTTATCAGACCCATTTGCTTCAAAAGAAAAAATTGAAAAAAGAATGGCTGAATTGCAAGCTTTAGAAACAAAAGCAGCCCATACACCCGATCTTCATTTAGATTCTCGTGCTAATATTTATGTTCAATCAATCCTAGATGAAGTGATTTGGAATACAAGATTTAGACGGGATAAAGAAATTCTCGGTAAACAACCTTATGAAGTATATTCTAAAATCAATCGGACACTTACAAAAGCAGTTGGGGTTCAATTAAATCCAAATTCTACTTTAAGAGATGTCTATTCAATGATTCATGAATTAGAATTATTGTTTGATGATAAGATAACAGAAACCGAAGAAGTGATTGCAACAGAAGTCACTGAAGAAGAAGCTACCATCCAAGCTCTTAATGATGAAGTTGCTGTGGATGAAGCAATTGAAGCTAATGAAGAAAGTGTTAGTGAAGATCAGAGTGAAGGAGCTTCCGTAGAAGAAGTGATTGTCGGCGATACTTTTGAAGAGCTTTCTACAGATGAAGCGATTGAAGAAGAAATAACATCAGTTGAACAAATTGAAGAAACAACGGTTGAGAAATCGGCAGATGACGCTGAAACTGAAGAAACTCAACTTGATGCTGAGCAAACAGTTCTTCAAGACGAAACTATAAGTGACCTCTCAATAGAAGAGTCAGCCGTTGAATCAGATCTTTAATCATAGCTTGGTCCGTCTCGTTAGAAGCCTAATAGAATCATTCTATTAGGCTTTTTAGTTTGAAATACAATTTATTTATATGGGTTTACATAATATACATTATCTTATTTACGGCTAGAATCTAAGTTATATCATTCGGATCTTCCTTTTCAGTAAGAATTATAGCTAATTATAAGGATAATTATTAAACTTTCATTGCATATTAAGCTTGATCTATAAATCTATTTATATGTTCATAAAGCCCATAAGTTTATCTCTCAAGGCTTTACTGAAATAAGATTTTGAGTTAACCATACAAAAAAATATACCGAGGAATTCTCGGTATATTTTAGGTCGAATCGTATTTAAGTTATTATTTTAAATTGTTTACAATTAAATCAACATTATGACGACACATATCAATAAATGTATCTCCCTCTTGACCTTCAGGTGCTAATGAATCAGAGAAAAGTTCTTGACCTTCTCCACTAACAACTTTCACTTCAAAACCTTTAGAGGCACAAGCTTCTTTTAATTTTTCCATCCGTGCTGGATCGGTTGTTGATTCAGCAAAGATTGCTTTAATTTTATTTTCAACAATAAAATCAACAGTATCATCAATATCTTTATTAGAAACCTCAGAATCGGTTGTTACCCCTTGAGGAGCACGTACTGGAATATTATAAGCTCTTGAGAAATAATTGAAAGCATCATGTGGGGTAATTAAGAAGCGACTTTCTTCTGGAATTGAAGCAATTTTTTCCTCTAATTCTTTATCTAATTCTTTCAATTGCGTAATATACTTATCGGTATGCTCCATAATTTCAGCTTCATTGTCTGGTATTAACTCGATTAGGGCTTCAGAAGCTCTTTGAGTAGCTTGTTGATAGAGATTCAAATCAAACCAGAAATGAGGATCGACAGCCATTCCCCCATCATCGTCCATTACTCCGACCTCATTCGAATCAAAATTTTCTGAAACTGCCACACCAATTGGTTCTAATTGTTCAATCATTTTTCCTTCAAAATGCAAACCATGGTATAAAACAAGATCAGCTTCTTTTAATTTTTGCAAATCTTGAGGTCTTGGCTCATACAAATGCGGATCCTCCCCTGCTGGAATAATCATTTCAATGGTTACCAGATCTCCGGCTAAGTTCTTTACCATATCTCCTAAAAATGAGGTGGTTACAGTAACCATTGGTTTTTCTTCAGCTGCAACACTCGAAGCTAAACTAACGGATGACCCCATAAACAATGCCATTGCGAACAGAAACTTAATAAACTTTTTCATACTATATCTCCTTTTTAAGTTACCCTAATTATTTTTGTAAGGTAAGTATATAATAGTAATCATTACATGTCAACAGAATTTTAGACAAATCTAAACTAATTAAAGATTTTTCCTTATTTTTTGATAAATGACGATTAACTTTGTAAACTTTTACCAAAGATTCCTTATTTTATTCATTTATATCTTCAATATTAAAAGAACCCACGTCCTAGTAATGGACATGGATTCTTATGCGTAAACAGACTGGCGTTAGAGGACTGAATTAAAGATTATACCTTTCTTTAAGAGATTTTACTCTTACTTGACCTTTTGAAGTTAGTTGATAAGTAGCATTCAAATTATCATGAAAAACTTCGTCATTTTTTATTAAACGGTTTGCTACTTTTTCAATTTGCTCTTGGGGCCATTGTAAATGCTCTTTTATTGATTGGAAGCCAACTTCACTCAATTCATTGACTGTATTCCTATGATTTGCCAGATGCATAATAAATAATTCTTCTTTTAAGGTCCTTTTTTGTTGAATCTTACGGACCATTTGAGTAATGAATCCATTTTTATTAAACAAGAAAGTCAATCCAAACGTGATTCCTGCAATGGTGGCTGTCATACCAGAGAGTGAAACATTTAAGCCTAAGCCGATAAAATAACCCAAAACGGAGTTAAAAATTGCATAAAGACTGGCTATCAAAAGCATATGATTTAATTTTTTTACAATGAGATAGGCTGAAGCAGCTGGTGCGATTAAGAAGGAAATAACAAGAATGGCCCCCACCGCATCAAAAGCGACAACCGTTGTGATTGAAGTTAACAACATCAAACCATAAAAGAGCACAATCTGGGTAAACCCAGCCACTTGGGCAAATTGGGCATCAAAGGTTGTGATTTTCAATTCCTTATAGAAGAGTACAATAAACAAAATATTTATGAGTAACATAACACTCATTTGAACAGCTGATTTAGCAATCGAAATACCAAAGACATCCAAACGAGTTAAGGAAGCCATTCCCACATCCCCCATTAACACAGCATCCGTATCAAGATGGACGTTCCTCCCATATTTAGTAATTAAAATAACGGATAAGGCGAAAAAGAGCGGATAGACAACACCAACCGCATCATCATTTTTTATTAAGCCGGTATTGGATAAACTCTCGACGCCCCAGACAGTAAAAACGCCTATCAAAGCGGCGCCAATTATTAATAAGGGGGATGTTAAGTCATGAGCGATAAAATAAGCTAATACGATTCCTAATAATACGGTATGAGAAATGGCATCTCCTAACATCGAAAGATTTCTCAATAAAAGGAAACAGCCAATGATTGCACAAGCGATAGCTGTCAATACCAGAATGATCAGTGATTCATAGGTAATATCAAATAATAGTAAGATATTCTCAATCATTGAATTCTCCTCCTTTTTTTGGCATGAGTGTTTTTTGAACAATTCCCTTTTTACCAAAAAGCATCGAAAGTAATGCGACAATTGATAAGGTCAAAATAATAGTCGGACCCGTACTCATACCGTTATATTTGGTAGAGATATAAGTTCCAATCACGGCAGATATACCACCAAAGATCCCTGAAAGAATTAAAACGCGCTCAAAACGATGGGTCCATTGCATCGCTGCAATGGAAGGTACAATCAAAATTGAAGCAATTAGAATGGTTCCGACAAGTTTTAAGCCTACAGCAATTAAACTCATCGTCATGACCAGAATAATACTGTAAAGAATAACAGGTTTAATACCCACTGTTTTCGCATAAACTTCATCAAAGACAAACAACTTAATTTCTTTTTTAAAGAGAATTAATATAAAAATAGAGATAAGGGCCACAATTAAAATGATTTTTAAATCATTTTCCATAATATAAGAGGCTTGACCGAAAAGGTAATTTTTTAACCCTGCTTGAGAAGCTCCTTTAAAACGCGGATTGCCAGAAATATTGCTCTTTAATACCATACCAAAACCAAAGAAAGATGATAAAATGATGGCTAGAATTGCATCTAAATTAAGTTTGGAATGTTGGTCAATGATTTGAATTAAACCGTAAGCCACTCCCCCACTAATAACGGCTCCGATCATCATGGTCATGGTGTCTTTGGAGAGCGTCAACATGAAGGCTAAAACAATCCCAGGATAAGTAGCATGCCCAATTGCATCGCCAATCAGTGATTGACTTTTAAATACACTCACAGCTCCTACTGCTCCTGAAGCAGAGGCTAAAAGAAAAGTAGAAAGTGCAATTAAAATAAAGGAATAACTAGTTAAAATATCCACTTTAAATTTCGCCTCCCCAAGTCATGTTCGCTTTAACTAAATGTTCATGAACAAAGACTTCTTCAGTTGGTCCCGCCGCAATTAGACGTTTATTTAAAATAATAACATGGTCAAAATATTGTTTAATAGTGTTCAAATCATGATGAACAACAATCGACGTGTGCCCCTTTTGCTGGATTCGCTTGACAAAGTCGATAAAAATTCTTTCGGTCCGCTTGTCCACTCCTGCTAAGGGTTCATCCATAAAGTAGATCTCTGCTTCTTGAGCAATGGCTCGTGCAATAAATACACGCTGTCTTTGACCACCTGACAATTGGGAAATTTGGCGGTCTTTATACTCATAAATACCAATTTCTTTTAAGGCTTGATGAGCCTTTTCATAATCAATTTTACGTGGCCGTTTAATCCATCCTAAATGAACATATCTCCCCATTAAGACTACATCTTCTACAGTGGTTGGAAAATCCCAGTTGACTTCACTGGCTTGGGGAATATAGGCGACTTTATTTTTTATGGCATCAAAATGTGTTCCCAGTATAGATACTCTTCCTGAAAGGGGCTTTTCTAATTCTAGAATCCCTTTAATTAGAGTAGACTTACCAGCACCATTAGGTCCAATAATAGCTGTTCTTGATCCTTTCATAATTTTAACGTCAATATCCCAAAGAACAGGTTGTTCTTGATAGGCCATAGTTAAATCCTCAACTTCGACGATGGCATTTTTCATAATGTTTCCTCCTATTTAATTTAATAAAAATGATACCCAAAGATTTTCAGCAAAATATCTATTTTTTAAAAGATTACTCATTATTGAAAAGTTTTAACGAACTTTTTACATCTATTTAGTTCTTTTTCTTTTTCTGATATCCCCTCCATTTTTTATCCTTAAACTCCGATGGCCTCTTTTAATTTTATTTTAAAGTGATTAAAATGATATTAGACTATTGACAAATTTTTTTTAGTTTAGTCTAATTCGACTTAATTTAGTATAGGTGTATTTATGAAAATGTCAACAATAAGACACATCTAAAAATCACTTAATAAGCATAAAATCCACTCATTTTTGATGTGAACCCCTAAACACGAGCCACAATATTTATTGTAACTATGCGGCTTGTAGCCTATAGTCAATAAGTAAAAGTCCGTTTATTCTTTTCTTTTTGCGTGGGTGTATTCCGATAATCATGCGACATTTGAATTCTCCTTTATTGATGATTGGTCACTTCAATATAAAATGAATTCAGTGTCGTTTTTTACTTAGACGAATGAGTGTCCAAGTTCATTATAAAATCCGCCCTATATTATCATCCTTAACACCCTAAATTTTTTAAAAGCCCAAAGAGGTTTTCCCTATTACATCTGGTTCATCTGGATTTAGACAGGGGAAACGCCTCGCTTTTCTAAGGTTTTCCAACAGTAAGATGAAACCCTTCAAAACCTTCTTTTTCATCATTTCTTTCCCATTGACAATTAGGGATGGATTTTTGATTTTAAATTGTTCTGCCGATTAAAATCAATCATCCGTCCAAGGAATGATCGTCCAAATGATTGAGCGTCAAAACCTGTCGAATCCATGTATAATTGTGAGCCATTCAATTACCCTTTCCTTTCTCATTTCCTATAAACCCATAATGATTAACGCCTTTTCATAACTTTAACCAAACTCTTATTAAAATCAAAGCGGTAGGGATTGTTTACTGAATTTGAAAACGTTATACTTTTCTAAGAACAACCATGAGGAGTGAAAGCATGAAGAAATTATTATTAATTAATACCGGTGGCACGATTGCCATGTCTGAAGACCAAACCAGTGGTAAGGTATCTCCCTCATCTGAAAACCCAATTATTACCCAATCTTCTTTCTTTAACCAATTCGCTGATATCACTGTGGAAGATTTAATGAATATTCCTTCACCGCATATGAACGAAGAATTGATGCTCAATCTTAGCAATTATATTCAATCGATATCGGATCAATATGATGGCATTGTTGTCACCCACGGAACAGATACTCTGGAAGAGACAGCCTATTTCTTAGAACTAACCCTTGATATCCCCATTCCAGTCGTTTTAACGGGAGCCATGCGCTCAAGTAACGAAATTGGATCTGACGGTTTAGCCAATCTCCGCTCTTCCATCTTTGTAGCCCGTGATGAGAAGTCCCGCGGCAAAGGGGTATTAGTGGTGATGAATGAAGAAATCCATACCGCTACTTATGTGACCAAAACCCATACCACTAATGTTGCAACCTTCCAGACACCTACCTTTGGACCGATTGGATTAATTTCTAAAAACCAGGTCATTTATTTCCAAGAATCACTGCACCGTGAATATTATAAAGTTAATTCAATTAGTAAAAAAGTTGTCTTAATTAAAACTTACGCCAGCATGGGGCCCGAACTCTTTCAAACAGTCCTAGATAATAATTTTGATGGCTTAGTTATTGAAGGATTAGGCGCTGGTAATATTCCACCCGAGACACTTCCACCCATTCAACAACTGTTAGAAAAAAACATTCCTATTGTGATGGTTTCTCGAGCCTTTAACGGAGTCACTGAAGATGTCTATGACTATGTAGGCGGTGGTAAACAATTGAAACAAATGGGGATCATATTTGCGCAAGGACTTTCTGGCGTAAAAGCACGACTTAAATTATCAGCGATTTTGAACGCGGAGATAGAAGGAGAAATTGCTTCAGCCTTCCATCTATAAGCTTAATACAAAGACGACCTCCCATTGATTAACGCATCAATGGGAGGTCTTAATTTATTGGCTTAAATCCTTAAGAGTCTGCCGTCACATCCTGATATTTTTCAGGATCCTTAGCTAGCTTGTGGGTCACATAGGTGCAAGTGGAAGTAATCTTTCTTCCTTCCCTCCGGGCTTTATCGACCATTGCATTGAACAACTCGCCAGCTAGCCCCCTACCCTGGTTGGTAGGGTGAGTAAAAGTATGAGTGACCCAGATTTTATCGCCTTCGGTTAATTCATAAACCATCTGTGCCAGTGTATTTTCTTGTTCATCTACTGCAACCAACCTTCTCGAATCATCCACGATTTTCATCGAAACCCTCTTTTCTAAACCTATTTTTTAACTGAAAGTCACTTAAAACCATTATAAACAAAATGTAAGCGTTTGTAATCTTAAACAACTCAATTTAACCTACTTTTAATATAGGGGAAATATAAGTATTGCTCGCTCTTAAAAGAAGCTCTAGGATGTTGGTCAATAAATAATTAAGCGGTAAAATCAAAGGAAGTTCCCAATCCTTGTGCTAAGGCCCTTTGATAGACTTCGTGAGCGACAGCTACATCCGTGGCACCGATTCCAATTGGAATACAGATGATGCGCTGATTTTTTGGATCAATCTTTTCACTCGGACTCTCAGAAAGTTCAGCCAAAGTAGCTGTGATATCTTCTTCTAAAATTTGACCTGACTGATAGAGAGGTTTCAAGATTCCACGATTAAGAGCTTGACTGACGTGGTCGACCACAATAGCTTCTGCTTGGTGGATCAATTCGTATTCAATTTCTTGGTAGGATCCCATTGGGAAAACGATAGTTCCTTTTTGTACCCACTCTTCTTTTATTAAAGCAACCTTAGAAGGAGTTAGGGTAAAGACCGCGTCTACTTGACAAGCCTCTTGACCGTCTTCACAGATTTTAATGGCGCCTTGGACATATTTTTGCATATCCTCTTTAAACTCTTCGGCTGTATCGTGGTGGATATTCCAAACCCTTAATTCTACTATCTCAAAAACAGTTGAAATGGCATGAGTAACCTGTCTAGCTTGTTGACCAGCGCCGAAGATACCCATTTTAACCTTAGGCTTATTAAGCATATATTTTAAAGCTACAGCTGCTTGCGCTCCGGTTCGCATATTCGAAATCCGTGTCCCATCTAATACTGAAATAAAATTACCCATTCTAGCATCGACTAGCATGATCATCGCATTAATAAAGGGTAAACCCGCTTTAGCTCGTTCTCCTGCAAAACCTCCCACAAATTTTTGACCTGCTACTTTTAGAGAACCTAAATAAGCTGGCATGGCGTTAAGAAAGGCTTCATGAAAAGGCCAGCCTCCCGTTTCCCCCATATCCAAAGTTACCTTACCTGGATTAACCACTTGACCAGCCGCAAATTCTTTAAAAACATTGTCAATAATTTCAACGGTATCTTCCATGGTAATTAAATGCTCAATTGTGGAATCATTGATCAGTAAACTTGATTGATCCATTAAATCACCCCTTTATGATTATTGTATCATGACACTTTTCTTTTTTCGATGCTTTGAATAAATGCTTTAACGCTAGCTTGAGTTTGTTTGGTTTTCGCTTGATAAGCCATAGGTTCGTCCTTTCGTAATTAATTATTTAACAATTATTATACTTTACTCATAGTACTCGACCAATTGATTGACTCTCCTTGCCTTTTAAAGCAATAGGTTCTAAAATATAAAAAAGAAGGAGGGTGGTTGAATGCGTATTTTCTATAAGAAAGTTTTTAAATTAGCACGTTTAGCTGGGAAGATTCTTTTAGAATCCAATGCCGAGGAACACCGTGTTGAAGACACGACTTTGAGAATCCTTCAAACAACTGGCCTTGACTCCCCTTCTAGCTATTCCAACACCACCGGTCTTTTTTTATCGCTAACAGATACAGACTTGGCAGAATATAGTTTTTCTGGTATTGTCCGCATAAATCAGCGACAAAACAATATCCAACACATCGCTAAAGTAAATGATATTTCTAGATCCTATGTTTCTGGCGCAATATCTGTTGATCAAGCCTATGAAGCCATGAAAAATATCAAGGATGATAAGTATGGCTTTTTAATTAAATACATTAACCTCATCCTGATGGTCCTCTTCGTCATTCTCTTTGGCGGAACTAATATCGATATGTTGGTCGCTTTTCTAATTGCTTGTCTCATACTAGCTTTAGAATATTGGCGCAAAACAACTTTTCTCACTGACTTTTTCTTTAATATCTTATCCATCGCTCTAGGATCTTTAGCCGTAAAATGGATTGATGCTAGTTTCCCTTCAACCATTCATCCAGGCATTATTTTAGGAGCTATGATCATGCCAAATTATCCAGTAACTTCAACGACCAATGCCATGCGCGATATTCTTAAAGGGAACAATCTTGCTGGTATAATCAAGGGCATTGATGCAATAATGGTCATCATTTCTCTGACTATTGGGTATACCCTAGGAATTCTTCTTAGTCAAATACTCCTGCCCTTCCTAAGCTAAAAACCGATAGCCAAAAACTGATTTTTAATTGGATTTAAAAAGCATTAATTTAATTAGATAAAGCAATAAAATATGTCCCGGATAGGCCCAATAGTGAAAGGCTTGTTGAACCCTACCACGCTTACCATTATAAAAAAGAATAAATAGACTGCTTAGAAAGACAGTGGGCATGAAATACTCAAAAGCAAAGGCTGGCAGAACGGCTAGCGCCTCTCTTAATCGTTTACCATAAGCAAAATAAAAAATTAAAGCAGCTAATAAACCAAATAAGGCATAATCTGCCATAGTTAAATATGCTAAGCCAAAGCATAAGCCGACACTCACTAAACGCATCAACCAACGATCTTTAAAATAATCCAGACTTACAAAAAGCATTAAGGCAATCAATAATTCTATGAAAACATTTTGATGGTTCCAATAAAAGACTTGATCAGCAAAGGCTAAATCAAAAGGTATTTCCGATATCACTGCTAAAAACCCCAAACGCATAAAATAACGCTTCAAATTTTTAGTATGATGATAACCTTCTAATAATAGATAAAGATAGATTGGAAAAGCTAAGCGCCCAATATTTCGCATAATTTCATAAACGCTTACCATCTGGCTTAAGAATTCATAGCTGTAATCACTCTGATGTCTAAAGATGCCCATTTCGATCAGAACAACAGCTGTATGGTCAATGATCATAAAAATTAAAGCCAACCACTTTAAATGGCCAGCTGTTAAAAAGCCTTTAAAGTTCTTCATTTTATTGTCACCCACTCATCAAATTTATTTTTAAAATTATTCTTATTATATAGAGAAAACGCTTTTAAAACAATAAAAAACAGACAGCTAGGGGCAATGATGCTATGCCTAGCTGTCTATTTTCATTTATTTATCCGATTCTTTTTCTAATTTAAAGCTTTCTTCATTTTCTGAATTATTGGTAAGCTTACCGTCTAACTCGTCCTTAATAATTTGTTGATTCTTATTAAAGGACTCTTCAGTAATTTGATCATAATAGATGCCGTCTAACATAAAGCCTTCACCTTCAAATTGATTAAAGGTTAGCGTTGGACGCATATCTAAGTGTGAAATTACTAGCTTACCCAAATCAAACATATTGAGATTCATCCCCACATATTTGTTAATAGCCGTCGTCATATCTATTACTTCTTTAATACCTCTGCTTTTATTTAAAGCAGATTGGGCAATACCAACTACCACTTGACGTTGACGCTTTTGACGAGCATAGTCGCCACCAGAATTGTAGCGTTCTCTAACGTAAGCAAGCGCCATCTCACCATCTAAATGTAGTTCTTGACCTTCAGTAAAACTATAACCGCTGATTTCAAAAGAAGTTGGTGGAACAACATCAATTCCTCCTACAGAATCAACTACATCAGCTAAGCCTTTCATATCAACGGTAATATAGTATGGAATTTCAATATCTAACCAGTTTTCGACTGTTTCAACTGACAATTCTGGTCCCCCAAAGGCATAAGCGTGATTGATTTTATCCATTCCTCTATCAGGAATATCAACATAGGAGTCACGAGGAATAGAGGTAATGACAATATTTTCTTCCTTAGGATTTATCGTAGCAACCATCATAACATCTGAACGCCCAACTTCTGTTCGACCTAAATCGCCCGTATCAATCCCTAAAAGTAAGACTGAGAATGGCTTATTAATATCCATAGCATGGGTAGTCACAGTAGTTGTGAATAATGATGTCATGAATAAAGCAAAGACAGTAATATATTTAATTAGTTTTTTGGACATTGTTCCATCTTCCTTTCTATAATAGCATAGTTATTATAAGTTATTTACGAGGCGATTTCTAGAAATTCACAAAAAATACTAACTTATCACTAATCACTTTAAAAACTTTGAGGCTAATTAAGAATTGACATGGCTTGAGAATATCAGATAAAAGCCGTATGATAAAATGGATTACAAACAAAGGAGACTGTCTATGAAAGTTAGAAAAGCCGTCATCCCCGCAGCAGGGCTTGGAACTAGGTTTCTTCCTGCAACAAAGGCCATGCCTAAAGAAATGCTTCCTATCATTAATAAACCGACTATTCAGTTTATTGTGGAAGAAGCCCTTCAATCAGGTATCGAGGATATCTTAATTGTGACCGGACGGTCTAAGCGGCCCATTGAAGACCATTTTGATGCCAATGAGGAGTTAGAAGCCGTCTTAGAAGCTAAAGGTAAAGAAGAATTACTAACCACTGTCAAAGATCTTAATAAGATTAACCTCTTCTTTAAACGTCAATCTTATCCAAAGGGCCTGGGCCACGCTGTTTTACAAGCCAAGAATTTTGTAGGAGATGAACCTTTTGTCGTCATGTTAGGCGATGACTTAATGACCGATACGGTTCCTTTGACCAAACAATTAATCGATAATTATAAAGATACCCATGCCTCTACTCTAGCAGTCATGTCAATCCCACCTCAAGATACCTCCAAATACGGTGTCATTGATCCGGAGCGCCAATACAAAAAAGGTGTTTATAATGTGAGACGGTTTGTCGAAAAGCCAGCACCCGAAGTCGCACCGTCCAATTTGGCTATCATCGGCCGCTACCTATTAACACCAGAAATCTTTTCACTATTAGAAACACAAACAGCTGGGGCTGGTAACGAGATTCAATTAACTGATGCCATCGATCGCTTGAATAAAATCCAACGCGTCTTCGCCCTGGAGTTTAATGGACATCGTTATGATGTAGGAAATAAATTCGGTTATATGAAGACAGTAATAGAATATGGTCTCAGTCTTCCGGATTTACGCGATGACTTAATTAAATTTATCAAGTCCACTGTTGACGAGCGCTTATAGGAGGTTATTATGACTAAGGTTCAAGTTAAAAAAGCTGTTATTCCAGCCGCTGGTCTAGGCACGCGCTTTTTGCCAGCCACCAAGGCAATTGCCAAAGAAATCTTACCTATTATCGATAAGCCGGCCATTCAATTCATTGTTGAAGAGGCTATTGCGGCTGGGATTGAAGATATTTTAATTATTACTGGTAAAGGAAAACAAGAAATAGAAGATCATTTTGATGCCAACTTTACCCTCGAACAAAATTTAAAAGCCAAAGGGAAGGAGAAACTCCTTAAACTAGCCACTGAAACGTCTAACTTAAATATTCATTATACCAGACAACACCATCCAAGAGGACTGGGTGATGCAGTTCGTCACGCCAAGGCCTTTATCGGCAATGATCCCTTCTTACTACTCTTAGGAGATGATATTATAAGGGGAGAAAATCTTTCCAAACAGATTATTGATCTCTATGCGGAAAAAAGACAAACAGTAATTGCCGGCGTTCGTGTCGATCCTGATAAGACCAAAAATTATGGTATCTTAGCTATTGAAGAAACAGCTACCCCTCACGTCTTTCAAGTCCTCGATATGATAGAAAAACCACAAGATCAACCGTCTTCAAATATGGCTGCAGCGGGGCGTTATATCCTAGAACCGACAATCTTTTCCATCCTAGACCAACTTGAAGTTGGAGCAACAGGTGAAGTGGAATTGACTGACGCCTTAATTGAATTACAAAAAACGCATCCCCTATTAGCTTACGAATATCAAGGCGAATGGTTTGAAGTAGGAGATGCTAAAGGGATGCTCAAAGCTTCTATTATATTTGCCATCGATCATCCTGAAGTTAAAGAGGAATTTATCCCTTATCTTAAAAATTTAGCTGAAAAGTTTGCGAATGAATAGTTATAAAAGCAGTGTCAATTTATGACTCTGCTTTTTATTTTAGAAATTATAAAGGCTATGGAGGTCGATAATAAATAAGAAATTTCAGAAAACACAAATAAAAATAAAATTTTTTTCTAATATTCGTATTTTTATATTGTATAATATTGCACCACTTAAATAATAATTTATGCCGTTTTATGTAAGCGAATAAAAAACGATTGTATCCCCTATGCTATCAATAAATAACTCCATAATTATTAAAAAACTTTAACAAGTTAACTTAAAGGTTAAACTGCTATAAAAGCCAAAGCACTACGATTTCTTTTGAAAGTCATAAAAATTATGCTATAGTGGATATAAGTGCTAAAATTTTACTTTTTTTCTTAGAAAAATAGTTTAACTGTTTAATAAGTGTAAAATCAGCATTAAAACTTATGAAAGAAGGAATCTGAATGGAAGATACACCGATTGTTCGTTTTCTCGGCCTATCTTTTAACTTCAACACCTTGATAGCCACCCTGGTCGTGGTAGCCATCATCACGGTGTTGTGCTTATTAGTTAGCCGCAGATTATCAGCCAATCATCCTTCCAAATTCCAAGTTTTGATGGAAATCATCATTGAATTTGTTGAAGGCATCTGTGACTCAACCCTCGGCCAGCACCAAAGTGTTTATGTCAATCTAGGGTTGACCTTTTTCTTGTTCATTTTTGTGTCAAACTTAATTGGACTCCCCTTTTTAATTGTGACAGAGCATGAATCATTTTGGCGAAGCCCAACGGCTGATCCTATCGTAACCATTTCCCTAGCAATTATTGCTATTTTATCAGGTCACATTTTAGGGATTAAAAAGAATGGTTTAGGAGGTCACTTTAAAAACTTTTACGCTCGCCCAAATATTTTAAAATTACCTTTACAATTGGTTGAGGAAACAATCAATACAACCACCTTAGCCCTACGTTTGTTTGGTAATATTTTTGCCGGGGAAGTTTTAGTCGGACTGATTGCTAAATTCGCTATGGTCTTCATTCCATTTACTTGGGTAATTGCCATTCCCTTACAATTTGTCTGGCAAGGCTTCTCTGTCTTTATTGGTGCTATCCAAGCTTATATTTTTACCACTTTAACTATGGTTTATTTATCACACAAAATTAATCACTAATCCAAATACAAAGGAGATTTAAATATGACTGAATTAGCTGCTGCACTTGCTGTCGGAATCGCTGCCCTAGGTGCGTCAATTGGTAACGGAATGGTTATTTCTAAAACCATCGAATCCATTTCACGTCAACCCGAATTAGACTCACAATTAAGAGCTTTAATGTTCCTAGGTGTTGGTCTGATTGAGGCTGTTCCGATTATCGCTGTTGTTATTTCCTTTATCTTAATCTTTAGCTAACCATCAACTATTTAAGGAGTGTCAATATTGGACTTTACTATTATTCTGGGCGAAGCCCTTTTAACGCTTGCATCCTTTTTGATTTTACTCTTTGTCATCCATAAATTCGCATGGAAACCCTTCAACCAAATGCTAGAAACGCGTCAGAAGAAAATTACTGACGATTGGCAAGCGGCTGAAGAAGCTAAGAATAAGAACAAGGAAGCCCTATCACAAATTGATGCACAACTAAAATCAGCTCACTTAGAAGCTGAAAAAATTATTCGTCAAGCACAAATTGATGCCAATCATCTGCGCGACAAGATGATTGAAGAAACACGTCAAGAACAAAGCAAAATGCTGCAAATGACGCAAGAAGATTTAAAACTACAAAGACAAAACTTTGCCGAAAATATGCAAGAATCATTAGTCCATATGGCAGTTGCCATGGCAGGCAAGGTCATTCGTCGTGAAATTTCAGAAGATGACCACCGTCAAATGATTCAAGAATTTATCACTCGATTGGAGGAGCTCGATGAACAACGGTAGACTTCACAAACAAGAAGACTTAGCAGAGCTCGCCCTAAAATCAGGACGACAGGTCACCTATGAAGATGACCTGCTCTTCGAACTGCTAGACATTGAAATTAATGATGAAGAAGAAGGTCAAGAAATCTTAAAAGAGTTAACTGGAGAGCGACTCTTTTTATCTTCAGCGATCCCCTTAACCAAAGCAGAAAAGCTCAAAATTGCCCGTGAATTCATGCGCATTACTGGCTTTTCTATTCGTTCTTTTACCACTATTATTAACCCAGACTTAATTATTGGTGTCCGCTTACAAAGCGAACGCTTCTATTATGAGCTTTCTGGCGGACAGATCTTGCAAACTATGCAAAATGAAATTAATATTCCGGAAAGTGAAGAGGTGATTTCTTCATGAGCACAAACGAAAAGTTTACAAAAGATGTTTTAAAACAAATCCACGACTTTGAAATTGATAAGAAGTTAGAAGAAATCGGAACCGTTTCTTATGTCGGCGACGGTATCGCCTTTTCTGAAGGATTAGACAACGCCATGTATGGTGAGATGGTTGAGTTCAATGATGGAACCATCGGCATGGTACAAAACCTTGAAAACGACCAAGTCGGAGTAATTATTTTTGGCTCCTACCATCAAATCCATGAAGGCGATATTATTCGTCGAATGAACCACACCATGGAAGTTCCCGTTGGTAAGGCCCTGCTTGGACGAGTGGTAGACGCCTTGGGACGTCCCATAGATGATAAAGGACCTATTTTAACCAACAAAACACGACCCGTCGAACAAGAAGCTCCGGGCATCATGGAAAGACAGTCGGTTAAAAAACCTTTGGAAACAGGTATTAAGGCCATTGACTCCCTAGTTCCCATCGGAAGAGGTCAAAGGGAATTAATTATTGGAGACCGTAAAACTGGTAAAACTTCACTCGCCATCGATGCCGTCTTAAATCAAAAAGGCAAAGATGTTATTTGTATCTATGTAGCGATTGGACAAAAGGAATCAACGGTAAAAAACATTGTCAATACTCTGACCAACCGTGGTGCAATGGATTACACTATTGTAATGACTGCTTCTGCTTCCAAGCCTGCTCCTCTTCTATACATCGCTCCCTATGCGGCAACTGCTATGGCTGAGGAGTTTATGTACGAAGGAAAGCACGTCTTAATTATATATGACGATTTATCCAAACAAGCAGCAGCTTATCGTGAAATGTCCCTCTTGCTCAAACGACCACCTGGGCGTGAAGCCTATCCTGGGGATATTTTTTATCTACACTCACGTCTTTTAGAACGTTCAGCTAAATTATCGGATGAATTAGGCGGTGGTTCGATCACTTCTTTACCGATTGTTGAAACGCAAGCAGGTGATATCTCAGCTTATATCCCAACCAACGTTATTTCCATTACAGACGGACAGATCTTCTTACAAAGTGATCTCTTCTTCTCTGGCGTTCGACCAGCCATTAATGCCGGACTATCGGTTTCACGGGTTGGGGGATCTGCGCAATTAAAAGCCATGAAACAAGTATCAGGAACCTTACGTTTAGACCTAGCTTCCTATCGCGAATTAGAAGCCTTTACTTCCTTTGGATCAGACATCGATGAAATGACTGCCCGCCAATTAAGACGTGGCGAGCGCATCGTTGAAGTTTTAAAGCAAGACCTTCACAAACCTATGCGCTCTGGCGTTCAAATCATCGTCTTCTACGCTTTAGGTAATGGTTACTTTGATAAGGTATCCGTTAATTTAATTCACCAATTAGAAGAAGTAATTGCTAATGAATTTACTACCTATCATGCCGGGCTTTTACGACAATTAGAAGATAACCAACCCCTACCAACTGAAATCGAATTAAATGGTATTTTAGACAAAGTTGTTGATAATTTTATCCTTGTTCATTCTGAAGGATCTAAAACAGGAAGTGATAAGTAATGCCGTCTTTAAACGAAATCAAACGACATATTGCTTCTACTGAAAAAACAAAAAAAATAACTAATGCTATGCAGATGGTCTCAAGAAATAAAGTCAACCATTTATTGGATATGACTCAATCTTATCAAGTCTATATTGATCATTTAAGAGAAACCATAGTGCAACTGCACTATACCTTAAAAGTCACCCCTCCTAACTTTTCCAAACCAGAAATTCGCTCTTTAATCACTCCTCGGAAAGTGAACAAAATTGGTATTTTTCTTATCTCAACTGATAAGGGCTTAGCAGGTTCCTATAATGTTAACTTAATTAAGGGGCTGGATGAGTGGATTGAAGAACAAAACTTTGATGAAGAACAAGAATTAGTTTTTTATACCCTAGGACGGACAGGTGAAAGATATTGCCGCGAACGGGGCTACAAAATTGCTCGCTCTTACTATCCGCTGTCTGACCAGCCGGGCTTTCAAGAAGCTCACTACTTCATCAGACAACTACGTTCAGCCTATGTGGAGAAAGAATGTGATGAGCTTTATTTAGCTTACAATCACTATGGAGTAGGTTCCGGTACGAATTCAAAATTTGGAGTCGATAACTTATTACCGGTAGTTTCTTTAAACCGCCGTATGGAACTTGATCCATCTTTTGATAAAAAAGAATTAATTTCGGAAGTCTTTTTAATCGAGCCCTCAATGGAAGCAGTATTAGAAGGCTTAGTTCCTCAATATATCGAATCTTTTGTCTACGGTGCCCTCTTACAGGCCAAAACAGCTGAACATTTCTCACGTATGATTGCCATGCAATCGGCCACTGAAAATGCTAAAGAAATTATTGAAGACTTGCAGTTGCGCTATAATCGCGCCCGACAAGTTAAAGTAACCAATGAAATTATCGAAATTGTTGCAGGTGCTCAAGCCCAACATAAAGAAAGAAGGAAATAAGTATGCGAATCGGACATATCAAACAAGTAATCGGACCGGTCGTGGATGTTTCCTTTCCTTTAGAATACGGAACACCAGAAATCCATCATGCCCTGGTTGTAACCGACCTTGAGGAAGTAAATGAAACATCCGACTTAAAGACGATTCTCCAACACCGAAAAGTGGTACTCGAAGTCGCTATTGATATTGGGCATGACACCGTACGTACCATTGCCATGGAAGCAACCGAAGGTTTATCACGGGGCATGGCTGTTGTCGATTTAGGTGAAGCCATTAAAGTACCCGTAGGTGAAGCTACATTGGGACGCGTATTCAATGTTTTAGGAGATACAGTCGATAATGGACCTGAACTCTTCCCAGATGTAGTCAAACATTCCATTCATGCCGATGCGCCTGAATATAGCGAGCTGGCTTCAAACTTCGAAATCTTAGAAACAGGAATAAAGGTCATTGACTTATTAGCTCCCTACCTCAAGGGTGGAAAAATTGGTCTTTTTGGAGGAGCCGGTGTCGGTAAGACGGTATTAATTCAAGAATTAATTCATAACATTACCCAAGAACACGGTGGCCTTTCGGTCTTCACTGGAGTTGGTGAAAGAACGCGTGAAGGAAACGACCTCGTCCATGAAATGCGCGACTCTGGCGTTTCTAAAAATACAGCCATGGTTTTTGGCCAAATGAATGAACCCCCTGGAGCTAGAATGCGGGTAGCTTTGTCTGGTTTAACCATGGCAGAGTATTTTCGTGATGTAAAGCATCAAGATGTCTTGCTCTTTATTGATAACATCTACCGTTTTACTCAAGCAGGTTCTGAAGTTTCGGCTCTACTTGGAAGGATGCCTTCAGCAGTAGGTTATCAACCTACCTTAGCTTCTGAAATGGGAGCCATGCAAGAGAGAATCACTTCCACCAAGGCAGGATCGATTACATCCATTCAAGCAGTATATGTACCAGCCGATGACTATACAGATCCAGCGCCAGCGACTACCTTCTCTCACTTAGATGCAACCACTAACTTAGAGCGTAAATTAACCGAGCAGGGTATCTACCCAGCGGTTGATCCACTCGCCTCCTCTTCTTCAGCCTTATCTGAAGATGTTGTTGGCGAACGACACTATCGGGTAGCTCGTGGCGTTCAACAAACTTTGCAAGGCTATCAAGACCTCAAAGATATCATCGCCATCTTGGGTGTAGATGAGTTGAGTGAAGTTGAAAAACTAACCGTTAAAAGAGCCCGACGTATTCAGCTCTTCCTATCACAAAACTTCCACGTAGCAGAAGCCTTTACTGGTATTCCAGGTTCATACGTAACCGTACAAGAAACAATTGACGGCTTCGAAGGTATTCTAAATGGTGATTACGATAATCTGCCTGAAGAAGCTTTCCGTAACGTAGGAAATATCGATCAAGCCATTGAAAAAGCTAAGAAAATGGGAGTGGATTTGGATGACGCAAACGCTTAAAAATCTACAAGTTCAGATTATCTCTCCTAATGGCGTAGTCTATACCAAACGTGCCCGCAAATGTCATGTGCAAACCATTGATGGTGGTATCACCATTCTACCCAATCATATTGCCATGATGACCGTCTTAGACATCTCAACTGTTATCGTAGCACCTCTAGTCGAAGGCAAACCGGATGACTATATCGCTATTAACGGTGGACTATTGGAAATTCGGGACAACGAACTTAATATTATTGCCAACATGGCCGTTCGAGCCCTAGATATTGATGACGCCCAGACTAAAATGGAGTTGTCCATGGCTGAAGATAAGCTGAAACAAGCAGAAATCAATCAAGATATTCGCGCTTATCATTCAGCTGAAATTGAATTACGAAAAGCACTCAACCAATTGGATGCTTTCAAACATCAACATAATCAATAAAAAGAAACCTTCCGTTTTCAAATTAACGGAAGGTTTTATATTTATCTTAATTATTGCCAAAAACGTCGCGACTATAGACTTTTTCTTTTACAGCTGCTAATTGATCTGCAAGGCGATTAGCAAGAATAATATCAGCCTTTTGACAAAAGACTTCAAAATCAGCTACAACTTCTTCGCCATCAAATTGCTTTTCTTCAAGTGTCGGTTCATAGATAATTATCTCTTTGCCTTCTGCTCGCAGCTGTTTAATAATATCAAGAATAGCAGATTGACGGAAATTATCCGAATTGGATTTCATGGTCAAGCGGTAAATACCGATTACTTGCGCTTGATGTTTTAAAACTTGTGAAGCAATGTGTTCTTTACGGGTTGCATTCGAATCCACAATCGCTTGAATTAAGTTGTTTGGAACGTCTTGATAATTAGCCAGCAATTGCTTGGTATCCTTAGGCAGGCAATAGCCACCATACCCAAATGACGGATTATTGTAGTGATCACCAATTCTAGGGTCAAGCCCTACTCCTTGGATAATGTGCTGACTGTTTAAGCCACGTACTTCAGCATAGGTGTCCAATTCATTAAAATATGAAATCCTTAAAGCCAAATAAGTATTGGAGAAGAGTTTTACTGCTTCTGCTTCAGTTGAAGGCATGGTTAAGATAGACACTTCTTCATCCAAGCAAGCCTCAGCAAATAATTCAGCTACTGTCTGACTATGAACAGATTCATTGCCGACAATAATACGAGAAGGATGCAAGTTGTCGTAAAGCGCCTTACCTTCTCTCAAAAATTCTGGTGAGAAGATAATATCCATACCATATTTTTGACGAATTTCCTCAGTATAGCCGACAGGAATGGTTGATTTAATCACAACTACTGCCTGAGGGGCATATTCTTTAACTTTATCGAGCGCCTCTTCGACAGCTGAAGTGTCAAAGTGATTATTAGCGTCATCATAATTAGTTGGCGTAGCAATAATCACTAATTCTGCTCCACTATAAGCATAGCTAGGATCATCGGTGGCTTCTAAATTTAAAGAATGATTGGCTAGGTAATCTTCCATTTCAGCGTCCACAATAGGTGCAATTTTTTGATTGATTAAATCGACCCTTTCTTTAACAATTTCCATCGCTTTCACTTCATTATATTGAGCCAAAAGAATCGCATTTGAAAGCCCGACATAACCCATTCCTGCAACTGTTATTTTCATGACGCCACCTTATCTTTCGTTATTTTAATTCTATTATACAAAAGTTCACTCTAAGTTAAAACTAAATATCCCGTGCAGATTCAAGCAAGTGTTTCACACAAGCTTCTGCTTGCTTATAGGTCAGCTTGGTATTATTGTTACCAAATTGAGTAGAGAAAATCCAATGACCTGTTAGATATAAATGCTCCAATCGGCCAAATCTTTGACTAAGAACTTGAGTATGCGGCCAATCAACAAGAATACCACCCAATGGATTTGCTTGGATAATTCCTTCTTGATACATTTGATTAATTAAAGGATCATGTTGAGCGGCTGTCTCTAAGTTTTGATCAAAGCCGGTTGCATTGATTAAATAGCCGCTTTGATAGCGTAAGCCTTTTTGAGTGACAACGGTAAATCCTTGGGCATTCACTTCCACAGCTTTCATACCAGAAACAATCCGAATACGTCCATCTTTCAAACCTTGTAAAATAAACGCAATACTTTCAGCCGGTGTTTGACTTCTAAAATGTTCGAAAAGTCCCATAAAATCTTTAAAGAAGCGTATGCGATCTTTGGATGATAAGGCCATATTCAAGGCTGGTAGAAAGGCAGTCAACTTGCGACCATATAATTGTAAGATACTTAATCGACGGTTTTGTTGGTGGATAGCCATTAAACCTTCCCCAATGGATCCTTGACTGTATCTTTCGACTAAAGATTTCCAATCTACCCCATTGGCTTCCATATCCTCTTCAAATTGATGAAATATAGCTTCTAAAGGGATTGTTTGACCATCAGATTGGGCCAACTGCTTATCAATCCAATCTGCATTTAAGTTAAAAACCAAGTCTTCGGCATAGCGTTCAAACTTCGGTGTCGAAAAGGGCTGGTCTAAAATATAAAAAGTCACCGGATGATCAATGGTAATTGGATAGTGATCTTGTAAATAACGCATAATATCAATCCCAGTTAATCCGGATCCAATGATTCCAATTCCTTTTTGATAGTCCAAATCACTTAGAAGCTGTTCAACTGGATAAGGATGGTGAATATAGCCTTCTTGTCCCAAAAGATTATAATAATCGGCATAAGGTGGATGACCTACTGTCATTAAGACAGAATCATAAGGTCCATATTGCTTACCTTGCGCGTCATATAGATAATAAGACTTGGGGGATTTAATTTTCAGTTGATGAATACGCTGATGAACTACATGAATGATTTCGTCTTCAAAGTATGGACTAAAATAATCTTGGATATACTCACCAAAAATAGGTCTGGGTGAAAAAATATCCCTGCGAGCATATTCGGGATAATGATCTTGTAACCACCTTAGATAGTGGTCAGCGTCTTGCCATTCAAAACCTAAATCACCGACATAGGAGTTCATTAATAATTGGTTAGAATCAGGCTCATAAGGGGAGCCTACTCCCAATTGTTTCCGATCTTCAAAAACATCCACATGATTTATCAGACCTTGGTGATTTTCTTCAAGGATTGTTTTAACGGCAGCCGCTCCAGCAACCCCTGCTCCAATAATTGCTACTTTCATAATGCACCTCCATTATCTTTTTCTCAACTTCCATTATAACGAATTTGAATTCGCTTTACAGTATAGAATCATAACAAATAAAAAGCCCTTACCAAGCGGTAAGAACTTTCAGTGAATGAATTATTTAGCAACTTCAATTTTTAGTTCAATATCTGGATTGATTGAACGAATCATATCAAAGAAGAGGTTTTTAACTTGAACTTTAGAGTATTCTTGGGCTTCAGTTAACAAGCCATTACCCAAGGCATCCGCTTCCATTTGAGCATTTAATTCTGCCTGGAAATCTGTGATGTCACTTAGTTTGAATGGGTTAATAAAGGAACGGTCTTCATCGATGATTTTTAAGGAGTCATCATTGACTTGGTGGGCTAATATTTTAGCTTTAGGAATAGTAACAATGACTTGGTTGTCTTTAGAATCTAACTTAATCTCTTTTAGATCTATACCGGCATGAATAACACCGGTATAGGAATAGATAAATTCGGATTCGGTAAAAGGTATCTTCCAGTTTTCAATGGCTTTTTGTTTTTCAAAATGCGCCATATTAGTATAGTGGTATTTCATAGTCGTTAATTCTTGTGACTCTTCTAAGCGCGTTTTGAGTAACTCCATGTCTTTACTGGTTACATCCTGCGGAAAAATACTAGAAAAGGGGCCAAATCCTAAGCTACCAGCCACTCCTACTAAAACAACTGCTACAAGGGCTCCAATAACAAACTTTAGGTCTCTCTTTTTAAAATTAATCTTTTTTAATTTAGAGAAATCAAGCCCTCTTTCTTTTGCTTCTAACTTATCATCCTGCTGATCCATTACGGCCACCTCTTTCTTTTTTATGCTTAAATTATAGCCCAGTAAATTCAGCCTTTCAATAGGTATTTTAATTGAATTTATTAGGATATTTACTGATAAACTTAACTTTCGCTTATCAGATTTCGGTGATTTGATAGCGCTTGCCGGCTAATTCAAAAGTGGCTTGTAATTTTTGCTTTTCTTTTTTAAGTGGTATCGCTAATTGCTGACGAAATTGCTCCATTTCTGCTCGATTATAACCGGGACACAGGGTATTATTGTTAACTTCCCAATGTCCTTTAACAGCAGAAGCGGGTAAGTTTAAATCTTTCATGAGTTTACGCGTGAGCCAGTCTCTAGCTTTGATTTGTTGAGGCGAATAGTCTTCTTTGGCATTAGCTTCTACGGACAGATGGACACAGAAATGATTACAATTGGCTACCCCCCAAGTCATGCGTTCTAGGTCATAATTTTGGTAAATTCGTCCTTGACTATCGATATAAAAGTGATAGCCTCCACGATCCCATCCACGTTGCTTATGCCAAAAGACCTCGTGGTCTGTAATGTGACGATTTAAAGACCGTTTCACACCTGTATAGTGCCAGACAATGGTTGTGATAGCATCTAAGGAGCGATCATGAGCTTGTCCACCTAGAGCTTCTGACCGCCGGTCAATAATAAGAGGCTCATCCAATTGCTTGAGGCTATTAACAGCTAGGTTATAGCTCGTAAGATCATAGCAGTTGATAATTTCAATTAACTTATCACCATAATGGGGGTCACTGGCATAAATGCCTGTTAAAGCCCTGGCCTCTTCAAAGGAATCCTTTGCTTCGATTGCCGCTTTATAGGCAACCTGCTTACGGTAGTTGGTTGAAGTGAAGAAAATAGCGTGGTCTTCAACGCCTTCTTCCAGACTCTTATAGGCGCGAAACTGTGAAACCACCATCTGGCCATTTGCTTCCAGTGAAGGATGGTCGACTACCTTACCCTGCCAGGGAGCAGATGCTTTAATACCAAAACCATTATTAGACTTTAGATAAAGTGGAGATCTCCCGCCATTTGACTCTAAGACAAATTGTGCCATCCGAGTTGCAACGGATATAGTGCTAGGATATTTTTGAAAGAGCGGTCGCAAACTAGCTAATCTTCGACTCATCCAAGCCTCTCTTATCATATCAATGCCCCCCATCCCTTAGGCGAGTTATCATTATGATGATAGTGATAAGAGGATATTTGTAAGATAGATCCTAAAAAGATGGTTAACAAATTAATCAGCCCCACCCATTGACCTCCTTGATTCAAGTGGTACAAGTCGGCCATTCCTTGTACAAAAACAGCCAAGGCTGGTAGAAAAATTAATACGAGCCATTTGCCTAAATCATAAAAACGATTAGATAACATTCTATCACCCTTTCTATTATTTTTATATCCATTGACGACTTTCTGCCGGCCACATAAAATAATCGTTTTGATCGACCTTTTGTTTAATCGTTTGTAGCTCTTGGTTAAACGCTTCTAGTTTGGCCTGCATCCAATCAATGCGTTCAATTAGATCATGCAAGGCAGTAATCAGGCCAATTAACTTAGAAATCAAGGTAATCACTGCAATAATCGCTCCAGCATAAGAACCCAAATCAATCAAATGCATGCACAACCTCCTTTTAGTAATAAGGAGCTGAGCAAACACTCAGCCCCTCTAAAATCATGCTTAACTAAGCTTCTTCATAGGCATAAACATCGGTAACATTACGCTCAACATAGCGAGCGGCAACCGGAGTCACATACATATCTACGCCCTGATCATCTTTGAATAAATCACAGTCAACTAGAGCCTGCATCACAGCTTCGGCAGTTTCTTTAGTAACTGAATCAGCTGGTTGATTAATCGTAATCTTACGCGTTTTACCCGCCGCATCTAAGAAAATCAATTCTAATACCATACTATCTTTCATCTTGCTTTCCCCTTTCCATCATTAAATAAAATTATAAGCATAAACAGCTTGAGCGGTATCGGTTGGATTAATGGTTAATTGATCGATTTGATCTTTAACCAACTGCACTTGATTGGGAGTAACCCCCTCAATCAAGCCTTGAATAGAGACATTAAAAGTCTTCTCCGTTGTCGGATTCATACCTTTAAGCGCTAAACGCCCTGATTTGTATTCTTTACTTTCCATTTTTCATTCCTCCTAGGTATTTATGTAAGCCGTACGATCTTACACCTTATACACACAATCAGATCATCAAAAACGGCAAGAAAAAGACAAGTTTTTAGATTTTTCTTTAAAGAGATGACCGAGCTTAGCTGCAATACGCTTTTTATCATTGCGGAGGGTGCGCTCAGAAATGTTGCAGAGCTGGCAGATTTCACGATTGCGCCATTTTCCTTGTAAAATTAAATTGAAAATCTTACGCTCTCGTTCTTTTAGATGGTCTTTAACAGTTTGTTCCAATAAAAAGATTGATTCTTTTGAGCATTCTTCTCTCAGCTCTTCGATAAGATCTGATAAAATAACAGGATCTGTCGGGGTCACTTGATAAGTGGATTGGCGCAAACGATTGAGTAGAAACCATTTTAAACCCTTACCCGCATAAGCGATAAATTGATAGCGATGATCGATACAATTTAAGGGATCGCCTTCAAACTTTTGATAAAGCCTTATCAACTCTAACCGCATCTCCTGAAGATGGTCTTGATAATCGTTATGGTGGGTAGACAATTGGTAATGATGGAGCCAGTGATGGATGAGGGGGTCAAACATAATAATGACATTAGTTAATTCTTCAGATGATTTTTGGCTCTTTGTCAAATAGGGTTGATGAGTAGGTGAGGTAACCGACTGGTTACTTCA